>JAHCMJ010000171.1 GCA_019192485.1 Cyclobacteriaceae bacterium HetDA_MAG_MS6
GGTATTGAGGCATTGGTCTCAAAACAAGGCAGTCAAACGAGACCAGTTCAATAAAATGACCGTGCGAAAGGTAGGGAACCAACTTTACTTTTTCGTGAATGAAACACTTGTTTTCAATAGGGAAAATGTGCCATTCTTTGGGCAGGTATTGGGATTTCAGGCCCAGGAGCTCACCACGATTTTTGTGGATGATGTGAAGATTGCCTATATCAAACGCAATGACCAGAAGGCTCCTCAGGCGTCTTCGAAAGTTGTAGCAAAAACGAGTACCCGTCCGAGCTTACCCCAAACAGATGGGTTGAAGCAATATGCGCCTTTCACAGAAGAAGATCCCGATTATGTTAAGGCCAAGAAGGCTTATGACAATGGTAATTTCAACTTAGCAAAAGCCGAATCAGAAAAGCTCCTTAGGTATTTTCCAGAGGAAGCCCTGATCTATAAGCAAGCGGCATTGGCCAACATGCAACTACAGCAGTATGGTCTGGCTTATAACCAGATTGAGCTTGCCTACGCCATTGATCCGACCAACTATGAAATCCTTGTACATAAGTCACTATTTGCGGCACTCTTAGGCAAATCAAACGAGTCATTACAATATGCCCGGTACCTGGGTAAGATGGTCAATCAGGAATGGTACGATTATTTAGCCAAATACATGCAGACCTGGCAAACCAATTGGTCTGCAACCAATCCTACAGGCGCTGGTGTTATGGGTCAGGCCATCAGTGCGTTGCGGTCCAGCTATGGCGGCAATGATGGATCCTATTACAAAAAGGTGCAGTACAACATCTTCGTAAAAAGCAAGGGTAGTGGCATTGGCAGGCCGTGGACGATCAGAAATAGCCAAGGGGAGGCCATCGATCGCCCGGTCCAAGTACTTCAGGGCAGGTTCAATGCTGCTATTAACACCATTTACGACCTGGGACTACCGAGAGAGATGATGCATCGGGTGATGTACTTCTTATACGATGAAGCATTGAAACAAGGGTACAATGAAACCTTAGCAGACCCTGTTAAGTGGGACTTGTACGACTTTGCACATGATTGGCTGGAGGCTCGTATGTGGGGAGAGCAGGAGCAAGGTAGGGTCAAAAACCCCTTTCTTTTCTGCCGGTTTACAGATTCGAAGTACAACTACTTCCTGGAAGCGGGTGAGTTTGACAAAGCATTGGCTTTGAATAATTCAAGAATTGAAATGGCTCAAGCGCAACCGGTAATGAGGTTTGAACTATTCAACCTCATGGGTGATAAGCTCTACTTACTTGATTACTTAAAAAGGACAAGTGAAGGCCATCCTTACGCTGAGACACTTTCAAAAATAGAAGTGCAATACAGCTCCCCACTTCATGTGGCGAAAGCCTACGGGTCGCTATCCCACTTTTACAGAAGCTACGATCCACCAAAGGGAGTCGTGTTTGCTCAAAAGCAAGTGAACTATATGGAAGCTTCCGGATACCTTTCTGGCTTGTCCACCGCTTATAACGACCTGGGAAATGCCTATCGACTAAATAAGCAACAAGAGGAGTCGCTAAAAGCTTATGTGAAGTCAGCCGAGTTGACCCCTTCACTAGGAGGTAAGGGTATCAATTATTACAATATTGGCAGCCAGCTGTGGTCGTCAGGTTTGAATAAGGAAGCCATAGAGATGTACCTAAAAGCCGAAGCCGCCATGACGAAGCATTTGAAAACACTCGACAACTTTAGCAGGAGTCGGTATTATGAAACACTTTACAAAAACAATGCCTTCCTGGCCTTGTCCTACTACCAGATGGGACAGTTCAAGGCGTCCTTTGAAGCCATCGAGCGCGCCAAGTCATTGGATCTGGCTTTGGCAGTCGACAAAGAAGGAAAGCCATTGAAACTAGAAGAAGTTCAGGCCATGCTGACGCCCAACCAAGTCATGGTGTATTACTCGGCACTTCCTTTTTCCAAAGAAGATGGCAATTTTCTTATCTACGCGATTGCGAAAGACAAATTGATGGTAAAGGCGCTTACGCAAACAGATAACCCAGCAGCCTACAATGGCCTCATCAACGTCCGAAAGCGCTACAAGAGTGCCTTAAACAACGTAGAAAAAGAGGTAGCACAGCGAGAACTTAGGCGCCCATCCTTTCAATTGGAAAGCAGTAAAATGAATAATGGTGACTTCAACTTACTCTCGGAGAAGTACCGTCAATCGCTGAAAGCCGATCAGGACTTCATCGTCAATGAATTTGGCAAAGCCTATTTCAATGCATTTATCAAGCCAATAAGGTCAACCATGGCGGGTAAAAAGGAAATCATTATCATACCCGATGCGGCGCTTTTCTACTTGCCATTTGAGGCGATTAAAGATGAAAATGATCAGTACCTGGTGGAGAACTACGATATTACCTACATCCAGAGCCCCACGGTTTTGAAATCCATTCAGGGTAGGACTTATCAAAATAGGAGCAAATCTGTGCTTGCCATGGGAGGTGCCAATTTCAATGTACCTAACATCCAGGCCCAAGTGGTGAAGTCAGTAAGTGATGTGCAAAAAGTACGGTTAAAAGTCTTTGAGGACATTGGCAACAAGAAAAAATCCATGCGGCAGTCCTGGGTCAACCTGGGATACGGTCCTATGAGCTACTTGCCCGGCACGGTAAAGGAAGTCGCTAAGATCAAAGAAACGGTGGCCGATGCTGATGTGTTTACAGGGGATGACATGTCTGAGACCCGGTTAAAAAGCATGTCTCAGGAGGGTTCACTCAGCGATTATAAAATACTCCACTTCGCTACCCATGGATGGGTAGAGGGCTTTGTACCAGAGCTAAGCGGGTTTACCATGACCACTTTCCCAGACGAAAGAAACGGTGAGGACGGCATGATTTACCTGCACGAAGTAGAGCAACTCAAGTTGAAAGCAGACCTGGTCATGCTCTCCGCTTGCCAAACGGCGCTGGGCAAAGAACAAGCGGGCAAGGGTGTTTCTGGATTAAATAAATCTTTTCTAACTGCAGGAGCCAATAGCACCATCACCTCGCTATGGGCCGTAAATGACTATGCCACTAGTATTTTAGCATCGGAAATCTATCGGCTTGTTTTTGAGGAAGGTAAAAACTACAAAAAAGCGATCAACGAAGTAAAGCGGAATTTTATCACTGGTGTCTATGGTGCGGAGATGAGCAAGATCAGCTTCTGGGCACCTTTTATATACTACGGGAAGTAGAGAGATGAACGGATAGGTTTAAGGACTTATCAAATTGGGAAGTGGACAGAAAATGACCTGCGTAGATGCAGCAATTCAGAGATCCAATCACGACAAAATAGCATCGAAAACGGCTATGAATTTGAACCCTTTAAAATGTTTTAGTATTAGCCAGATACGTATCTACTATCTTATCCAATGATACATCCTTAATCTCTAGTGGCTTTGTCCTTCTAACCACTTTTTCGCGACCAGGCACCCATTCAGTGCCATATCTATTTGAATAAGCTTCTCTATCACCAGGGCTCCAACCACGTTCAACTTGAATTGAATACCCACGTGTTTTTTTCTCTTCATAAGTCATATTATACTCCCATCCGTCTAAAGCAATCTCATTTTTTGGATCAATTTCGAGAATCTTTTTATATGCGTGTAAAGCATTACTTTGGTGACGTGAACCGTACTTTTTTTCAAAACTCAAAGCAATTTTGGTAAGGGCATCAATGTCTGATTCCCTTACCACCATTCGAAGTGCATAAGGATTATCAAATGAAACGCATGACCTTTTTAAAGCATTGAAGCTCTCGTTTATGTAGCCCGCAAAATACCAAGCGAATCCAATCTTGATCTTTCCGTATCTACTTAACTCGGTTTTAGCCTCGATCTCTTTGGCGATAGGCACCAATTCGGAATTAATACCAAGAACCTGTGCATATTTGGAAATATGCAAATTCATTGAATCAAGGGGGTAAAAGCTAGTTATTGAGCCATTAAATGCTCCATAGGGTTTGTAATATCTACCCCATGTGCTCTTGGCTAGTATATCCAATAAGTCCATGGTGATTTCTTTGAGATCAAAGTTCTCCAATTGCTTTCTGCAGTAAACTGCCTTACTGAAGTAGGTTGCTGATCCCTCCTTTTCAAAAAGAGTCATATAGATTATGTAAAGTGCACTCCAGTTCTTCATCCGGAGAAAGTGTGGTATGTAACTCAGCAACTCTTCACGGTGAATTTGTGGTAAAACTGTTTCGAAAGGCTTATCTGATAAAGTGATGTCTCGCATTTTGTCGTTAGAAAGCAGTTTGTCAAAGTATTTCCTGGGAATCTCACTTGATAACTCATACGCTTTCAAGATCTTTGATAAATAATACACTTCTAATTTCACTAAATCATTTTGGTAACTCCTAGTGTCAAATTCAAGCTTTTGTGTACCTGTTATATGCTCCAACCATCTCCTCGCTATTTTATCTCCTTGATTCGATAACGAATCTAAGCTTTTTTTTGCTTCATTCTTTGATTCTTTATTTTCCCCAGATAGAAGGTATTTTTTAACCTGCTCTAAACGATAAAATGTTTGTTCGTTGCCAGCAAAGAGTGGTGGATTTTCAGTTTTTATATCGATCCTTTTAATAGTTGTTTGTCCTGAAGTGAGTTCAAAGCCTAAAGAGTAAGAAGTCCCCAATCTGAAGTAATCCAATCCTTCAATGCTCTGCGAGGTCACAATTTCATCGTCTATTAAAGCTGTAAAACTTCCATTTTCAGCATTATAAATGAGAGAGATTTTTGTGAAGGAGTTTTTATGAACTTTTCCTTGTCTAAGAATTTTCGGGTCGTCATATACCCATCGTCCAGTAATTCTAGATACGTATCTGGCTTGTTGCTCTACTAGATATACCGATTTATTTGTATTGAAATCGACTTTAACGATGTTTGTACCCCTTTCGGCATTGTTCGGACCTTTAGTCAAAGTCGGACCGAATTCTACATTCCCCTTATTTTGAAGATACAAGTCGAACTGGAATGAAGTCTCTGTCGATATTTCGTACGGAGAGATGATGAATTGATGTCTCTTATCTTCATCACATTTAATAATCAATCCACCATTTTTTACCTTTATTTGCTTGTGTCCCGTAGAAAAAAGCCATTTTTTTAGGTCATCTGTACTGAAGCTTTCTACTATGGTTTGGTCGTAGCTCTTATCCTCCCAAAACCTTAGATGGCTTTGTGAATGAAGCGTAGAAGGTAATATGAGGCTTAAAAGAAAAAGACGGATCATAAAAAATTTGTAAATAAATTAAAGCTACAAACTTTCAATTGTATTTTGAAGAATGATCAAAGAGACTATTTAGTTAGTCGGGCCATTCAACCAATACATGTGTCAAGAACTTTAATTTTTTGTATGTTATTAGCTTGCAGAAAGTCTTGTCAGTAGTGAGTTCAACTGTCTTCAAGTCCTCACCTTCGCCGGTAAATTCAGCCATCAATAAGAGCAGTAATAGTTTTAAATCCGTTCCTATTTATGCTATAACCGTTTTATGGGAAATGGAAGAATGACCGAAAACACGGAAATATCAAAGGCACTTGCTTACTTAAATCCAGACTTAATGTGTTTCCAGCTCCCTTCTAGGTATGGCTATCCTTGTATTATTAAAATAGAACTTACAGTCTTTCTTTTCAAAAGAAAACACAATCGTTGAGGAACTAGTCGGGGAGAAACCTAAGCGTTCACCAAAGCTGATTGCCCACCTCTTATGCCTAAAGTACCTCATTCCTAAAAAACTAAGAATAGAAATCACAGACTTATATGATCAAACCAGTGATGACATACAGGAAATGAGACTTGATATGCTATCTGAGGGTTTTCCTAAATGGTGGATCAGATTGATAGTCTTTGGCAATGTCTTCACCGTCATTACCGGCGCATTACTCGATTACATCAAAAGGCTGTTGAGTCTGGTTAGCCCATTTCACAAGACCATCAAGTAAAACTCTGATATAAATTTCAAGTATAATGGCTTGGTTTTTTTTGATCTTTCATCTGTATTAGGTGTTGGGTATTTGGATTGAGGTAACTACCTAGCTTACCTCCACGCTAGCCGCGATAGGGGCAGGGCGAAGGATAATGGACTATTTCATTGGCTTTGGGCTTGTCTCGCATGCCAGTTACCTACTGGTGCGGACTTATAGCTTTTACGAGATCAAGTAGTTTGTAAATTTTTACATTGTAAAAAGCGGAGTGTAAAGAAACTACACGAAAGCTTGCGTAATGGAGGCAATCAATAAAACCAAGCAACTCGTAGAGATCCGTATGCAGAGCGCCTCTTTCAAAGAGATTAGAAAAGCAAGCTAATCCTTGTTACCTTGCCTCAAAAAAATGAAAATTCAAAATGCATTCGGATTATTAATTGTATTTGTTTCGAGTCATATTTCTATTAAGGCTCAAGACATCACTGGGCCAATAGAAGTAGAAGTCAATCAAAACTATACTTTTCAAATAGCCTGTAATACACAGTGCAGGAACGCCACAGGAGGTATATGGAATACCTTTTCAGCTAATGTGATTAGTACTTGGACCGATGCAAACTATCACTACGTTGAGCTAAACTGGTCTACAATTGGACCTAAAACCATAGAATACTATGGGAGTTCTATAAGCAATACTATAGATAACTTCAGTTTGGTAGCTATTAACAGTAGCCTTGACTGGGAAGCACACAATGGTTATTTTATATATAATGGAATGGGTATCGGTTTGGGAACCAACAATCCTAAGGGAGATATGGAATTGTACGGTTCCACACAGAGAATGATATTCTCGAATGCTGCAACAAATCAGGAAAGGTCTGCTCGTATTGAGTTTTGGGAGACAGCTTCCGGAGGTTTTTCAGGTGCTCATTTCGCATTGCAATATGATGGCACAAAGGATGCACTTCGCTTCAAAGGGAAAAATGGATCAAATCTAGATCAAGACTTGATGATTGTCAAACGAAACGGACAAGTAGGAATAGGAACGACTTCCCCCGATGCCAAACTCACTGTAAAAGGCGAGATTCATTGTGAAGAAATCACCGTAGACCTTAATATACCTGGCCCAGATTATGTGTTTGAAGATGATTATGATCTCAGACCTTTAGAAGAAGTAAAAGCTTTTATCAAAGCAAATCACCACTTACCAGAGGTACCTTCAGCACAAGAAATGCAAACGCAAGGTGTAAATCTCGTTGAAATGAATATGCTGCTGCTCAAAAAAGTGGAAGAGCTTACTTTACATCAGATTGAGCTATTAGAAAGAATCAATGAATTAGAAATTGAAGCTAAGAAAAAATGAAAAGACTGAACATCTTGGCTTTTGGCCTATGTTGTTTCATAGGCTTGATTTCGTATAGCCAACCCTCATTTAACAGACTAAATTCTTATGGTGTAACGCAAGTAGAACAGGCCATAAATAGTGAAATCAATAATTATGCTGGTCCAGGAGATTCTTTCTTTATAGTGGGATTAGCCGTAGGAATAATAAAGGATGGTAAGATTGCTTACCTAAAAGGTTTTGGGCATGAAAGCATTAATGGAGACCCGATTGACCTTCAAAGTAATTTCCACATAGCCTCTATTTCCAAAACTGTAACTGCAGTTTTAGCACTTCAAATGTGGGAAAGAGGAGAATTAAATCTTAATGCAGACGTCCGTAACTACGTCAGTAGTTTCCCTCAAAAACCTTATGTCATTACTACAAATCACTTGCTAAGTCATACTAGTGGTTTACCCGGAAATAGCAAGGAGAAATATCATGATTTTTCTCCCAGCTTCAATGAACGAAAGTACTTTTTCGATGGTAACCAGAGACGAGAAAGCATTGCAACGAACTATGATCCTCTCGTTACAATGCAAGAATTGTATGGTAACTTTAATCTGAGTTTCAAACCTGGTGACTTCTATCAATATTCTAATTGGGGTTTCAACTTGATTGGGGCTATTATACAAAGTGCCTCTCAACGTACGTACGAAGAATTATTGGAAGACAGAATCTTATGTCCATTAGGTATAAGCTCACTCGGCGTAGATTACATTACAGAATGCACCGGTAGTTGTGATGAATACTTAGATGGAACTTGTGGAGGACTTACTGATCAGCAGGTGACTGGCTACTATATAAAAGAGGATGCCAATAATTTCCTTGATTCTGATGGACAACCCAACTGTAACCAAAGCTGGAGAGGGGCAGGTGGTGGTTTGGCTTCAAATATTGCCGATCTAACCATTTTCGTGCAAGGTTTGATTAACTACAGCCTTTTATCCTCGGAGACTACTGATTTTATGGCAATAAGTGGTGGAGAGCCTTATAAGCTAGACCAATCAAAACCAGATACAGATTCAAATAATTTAGGAAATTCAATATATGCCAAAGGAGTATCACTATACGGTAGTAGTAACTCTGAGCGGATTTTAGGTCATGGTGGGGCTCTTAGCGAAGAAAGCAGTACACGTACGCAAATACGTTATTCTCCTGATTCGAAAATAGGGGTAGTTATTCTTTGCAATACAAATAGACGCGGCCATAGCTTTGGAAGTTTAGCTGCAACACTTTATGGTATTATGAAAGATGGGGCAGTAACTACATTATCTTCTCCGGTGTACGATAATTTCATTAACTATCAGGAGGAAGTATTAACCAATGTTTTACCAGGAAGTTATAGCGCTCCTAAAATTAGCTTAGAAGGAGAGATTCCTGAGAATTGTGATGTGACCCTGGAAGCATCGATTCAAATTAAGTTAAAAGAAAATGCGAAGGTTAAACGAGGAACTACGTTCAAAGCCGAAATCGTTTCTGGATTGGACTGTAACCCACAGGGATATGTTCAGCCAGCATCTTCTAGAATTTTCAGTGATAACCTAGAACAAGAAGAGAGTATCGGAAGAAGAAGTGAGGAATTAACTCAATCTTTACAAGAAGGCAATGAGATAACACTGTTTCCAAATCCTGCGACTAGATTGTTTCAGGTTCAATTTAGTTTAGAAAAAGATTCGGATGTCAGGGTCATGATAACTGACATGCAAGGAAAACTGCTAGAATCTAAATATCAGAGCGTGTTAAGCTTAGGTGATCATAGTATAAGTTTTAAAAGTGATGAATATAGCCCAGGACTTTACTTTGTAAGGGTAATTACAAATGAATTTGATAAAATCAAACGTTTAAGGGTACAACGGGATTAAACCTCAGGTTCAGCTCGACCTAGCTTTGTTTGATTGAAAAGTGAATTTAAGTCCGCTTATTAAATTTACCGAAGATGAAAAGTGAGGAAGAAGATACTTTGATTAATAGTTCAAGCAAAGGGCTGTGAATCTGTGTTTAGCTAGTAAGTCGTTTAAAAAAGTTACCGCTGAATTAGGGATTCGAGAAGAGCTATTACCATATAAGAAATATGAGTTCAGCCAATATGGTTTTAAGGTAGGTTTCCAGTTTATAGTAACTAACACGACACCAGAGTCTAGGGAGATTTCGAAGTTGAAGAAGGATTTCAGAGAAGCTCAGCTGGAGCGAGATCTAAAAAAGGCCATAAGCGTCTTTTTCAAGGGATACAGCGAATATTAAATCTGTAACCAAATGTTTGGAGCAGAGAATATTTGCGAAGCTTTCAATGTGAGCAGAAATAGTTGTTGTGACGGGTTAAGCCACAAGAATAGTAGGAAAGGTGTCTTGCTACGATCTACTATGCTTCGTAAAAACCTCTTCCTTTCTTTTTGATAAATATCTGTCTGAAGCTGTTGCCAGTGATGGCTCCGAGTCCTCCGCAGAGTGCTCCTACTACGCCGGAGGCGATAATTAAGTAGGTAGCATCTGAAAACGGGAACAACATGACGATCTTTTCTGACAGGACGGCCGAGGAGTCGAGATCTAGTTTGAATGACAGCCCCAGCCATACGATACCGGCACCAAGAAATCCGGTGATGAAGGCGTTGATCG
>JAHCMJ010000172.1 GCA_019192485.1 Cyclobacteriaceae bacterium HetDA_MAG_MS6
ACCAACCCGCTAATTTTGCAGGAGTTTTAGGTATACGATCCAGTCGTAAGGCAGGTAGATTTGTACGGTTTTGCGATGCTTTCAATATACCCATGTTAGTGCTCGTCGATGTGCCGGGTTTTCTTCCGGGAACAGATCAAGAATGGAATGGAATCATCACCAATGGTGCTAAGCTGCTCTATGCTTTTAGTGAGGCCACAGTGCCCAGGATTTCGGTGATAACCAGGAAGGCATATGGTGGTGCATATGATGTTATGAACTCGAAGCACATTGGAGCGGACTTGAATTTTGCGTGGCCAACAGCGGAAATAGCCGTTATGGGTGCTCAGGGTGCTTCAGAGATTATCTTTAAAAAGGAGATCAAAGAGTCAAAGGACCCCTATCAGACCCATCAAGAAAAAATAGATGAATACACTGAAAAATTTGCGAATCCATATGTAGCTGCTGGTAGAGGGTTCGTAGATGAGGTTATCCTGCCACGAAATACAAGAGCAAAACTGATCAGGGCCTTTACTATGTTAGAAAATAAGGTTGACCAGTTACCTAAGAAGAAGCACGGAAACATTCCACTATAAATGTCCAAACAGAAAATTGCTATCGTTACAGCTGCTAGTCAGGGTATGGGAGCCGCCTGCGCTCGACGACTATTTCAGGCAGGATACAAGCTTATTGTGATGTCACGGAGCCAGGCCATCTATGATATCGCGGATAAGTTGTCAGCTCGTCCTTTGATGGGTTCTGTTACTGATACGACAGATTTGAAACGCGCGGTGGAGTTGGCTTACGAAAAGTATGGTAGGTTGGACGTGGTCATCAATAATACAGGACATTCAGCGAAAGGTGATCTTTTGAAATTGAAGGACAAAGACTGGTCCGAAGGTTTTGACCTATTGTTGATGAACGTTGTAAGGATGTCCAGACTTGTTGTGCCACTGATGATCAAACAAGGGGGTGGATCCATCGTAAATGTATCCACTTTTGCTGCAAAAGAGCCTTCCCTTAAATTTCCTATTTCCTCTGTTGCCAGGGCTTCATTGGGGGCTTTTACCAAGCTATTTGTGGAGCAGTATGCTTCCAATCACCTTAGGATGAATAACATTTTACCAGGATTTATCAATAGCTATGCAGCGGATGAGTCGACCGTCAAAAATATTCCATCTCTACGTCAGGGTACTGTTGAAGAGGTTGCAAATGTTGCCCTATTTTTGGCATCAGATGAAGCGTCCTATGTAAATGGCCAGGATATACTGGTTGATGGAGGCTTGGTAAGAGGACTTTAGAATTTCACAAAAACGCAATGGATAGTAAAAGCAGAGATTTTCTTTATCAATACTTAAATAACCCATCTCCAACTGGTTTTGAATCGGAAGGTCAGAAGATATGGATGGACTATGTCAAACCCTATATTGACGATTATATATCTGATACGTACGGGACATTGGTGGGCGTAGTCAACCCGGATTCAAAGTACAAGGTAGTTATCGAGGCTCATGCCGATGAGATATCTTGGTTTGTGAACTATATCAATGATAAGGGCTATATCTATGTCATTAGAAATGGAGGCTCAGATCATCAAATTGCACCCTCTAAAAGAGTAAATCTTCACACCAAAAAAGGGGTAGTAAAGGGAGTATTTGGTTGGCCAGCTATCCATGTCAGAAAGGAAAAAGAAGATGCACCGTCACTCAAAAACATCTTTGTTGATGTGGGTGCTAGCTCCAAAGAGGAGGTAGAGGAAATGGGGATTCACGTTGGAACCGTGATCACCTTCGATGATGAGTTGATGGAGTTGAACGATAAATACTTGGTAGGTAGAGCTCTCGACAATCGCATTGGAGGGTTTATGATCGCAGAAGTTCTTCGCCGCATCCGAGAAAATAAAGTCGATTTACCTTATGGGTTGTATGTGGTCAACTCCGTGCAGGAGGAAATAGGTCTGCGTGGAGCTGAAATGATCTCGCGTCGGATAGCGCCGAATGTGGCTATCGTCACAGATGTAACGCATGATACTGACTCACCTATGTATGATAAAATGAAAAACGGAGATATCTCATCAGGAAAGGGCCCAACACTTTCTTATGCGCCAGCAGTTCAAAACAATCTCAGAGATATGATTATTGAGGTAGCTGAGAAAAAGAAAATCCCGTTTCAAAGATTGGCTTTGTCAAGGTTTACAGGTACGGATACAGATGCATTTGCCTATTCTGGTGATGGAGTTGCGTCGGCATTGATTTCATTGCCATTGAAGTATATGCATACTACAGTGGAGATGGTCCATCATGACGATGTGGAGCATGTCATAAAGTTGATCTACGAAACACTGATCCAACTGGAAGACGGACAGGATTTTCGGTATATTAAGTAGATGTCAACGCCGTGGTTCAGTGAACTGGATCAAATGGGGAGGCGAGTCACCCTGCCCAATTTGCCTAAGCGTATCGTTTCACTGGTCCCCTCGATCACGGAGTATCTTGTTGATATTGGCGCTCCGGTCGTGGGTCGGACCAAGTTTTGCCTACATCCCAACGACCAAGTCAAAGCCATTCCAATAATAGGAGGCACCAAGAAGTTTGATTGGAATAAGATCCATGTACTAGAGCCAGACCTTATCGTCGGCAACAAAGAAGAAAACTATGAGGAAGGTATCCGTGAGTTAGAAAAAGACTTTACCATATGGATGAGTGACTTTGATAAGCTGCAAGGCTCACTTGACATGATGGCCATCCTTGGTAGGCTGATGAATAGAGAGGCAGAAGCTAAGTCGGTATTACAAAAGATACATCATAAGCTTGACGCTATTGAAAACTTAAAATATGGCAAAGTGCTGTACATGATCTGGAAAGGTCCTTGGATGGCCGCTGGTAAAGACACCTATATCGATGACATGCTCAATCACCTGGGATATGAAAACATTATAGACCAGTCCAGGTATCCAAGCTTAGGGGATGACGATTTGCATAAGTTAAAGCCGGATATAGTCATGCTTAGCTCCGAGCCGTTTCCCTTCAAAGAAAAGCACCTGGAAGATATGAGTGTTATTTTCCCTGATGCAAGTATTCAACTTGTTGACGGTGAAGCTTACTCCTGGTATGGGACAAGGCTGCTAAAGGTAGATTTTTAGGAGCCTAAGAACCGATATAATTGAAAGGTGTGATCTGCATCAGTTCTTCCTTTACGGAATCATCCACTTTTAATGTAGCGATGAACTTTTTGATACTCTGCTCAGATATCTTTTCATTTTTACGGGTCAAAGCTTTCAGGGCTTCGTATGGTTGAGGATACCCTTCTCTGCGTAGAATGGTCTGAATAGCTTCTGCCACTACAGCCCAGTTGTTTTCCAGGTCTTCTCTGATTGCGGTTTCATTACATTGTAGCTTACTTAGACCTTTCAGGAGGGAGCTTAGAGACAGGCATGTATGAGCAACAGGGACACCCACATTACGAAGTACCGTAGAATCAGTCAAATCCCGCTGCAATCTTGAGATAGGCAGTTTGGCCGCCAGATGCTCGAATAGCGCATTGGCAATACCCAGGTTGCCTTCAGCATTTTCAAAGTCAATCGGATTGACCTTATGCGGCATGGCGGAAGAACCAACCTCACCTTCCTTGATCTTCTGCGTAAAGTAATTCATCGAGATATAGGTCCATAGATCTCTACAGAAGTCAATCAGAATAGTATTGATCCTTTTGTAGGCATCAAATAGTGCAGCAAGATTGTCATAATGCTCGATTTGGGTGGTAGGGAAACTGCGATGCAGTCCTAACTTGACTACAACGAATTCGTCTCCAAATTCCTGCCAGTTGGTATTAGGATAGGCGACGGTATGTGCATTGAAGTTGCCTGTTGCTCCTCCAAATTTCGCGGAATAAGGTACATTTTTTAGCTGATGAAGTTGCTCTTGCAACCTGACGAAAAAGACTTTCAGTTCTTTGCCCAGTCTTGTAGGTGAGGCTGGTTGTCCATGAGTCTTAGCCAGCATAGGTACTTGTCCCCAGAGTTTAGCGAAGTGTTCGATCTCTTCCAATACTTGCTCCAGCATGGGAATATACTCCTCTGTCGTAGCGTCCCTAATCAACATGGGTACGGAGGTATTGTTGATGTCTTGTGAGGTCAATCCAAAGTGAATGAATTCCTTATACTCACCCAAGCCCAATTGATCAAAATGCTCTTTGATAAAATACTCAACGGCTTTTACATCGTGATTTGTAGTTGCCTCAATTTCTTTTATTCTTTCAGCGTCAGCTTCACTAAAGTCCTTGTATATCCTTTTCAAGCTTTCAAATACATCGTGATTTACGCCGGTCAATTGTGGAAGAGGGAGCTCGCATAGGCTGATGAAATACAAAATCTCCACTTTCACCCTGTATTGGATCAAGGCAAATTCTGAAAAGTACTGACTCAGGTTTTTGACCTTAGCGTGATACCTGCCGTCTATCGGAGAGATAGCGGTCAGCGGGTTAAATTGGCTCATGCGTTACAATTAGGTTGCAAAAATACGTCATCGGGTTTATTTGTGGACGAAAGCGTCACGAATTACCTTTGCGCGCTAAATGAGAGGACATTATGGCATTCGGATTATTTAAGAAGAAGAAAAAAGAAACCAAAGCAGACTCCAGGTATCATCAGTTGACTATTCGCGAGGTGGTGCCTGTCGCAAAAGATGCCGTAAATCTCATTTTTGAAAGTCCCGAATCAGATTTTCAGTATCAGGCAGGGCAATTTATCACTATCATCACTGAGGTAAATGGAAAGAAAATTAGGAGGGCATATTCGCTGTGTAGTGCACCTGATCTGGATGAATACCCTGCTGTCACCGTGAAACGTGTAACTGATGGACTGATGTCCAATCATATCAATGATCATTTTGAGGCCGGCCAGGTCATTGAAGTAATGGAACCCATGGGTATGTTTACTACAGAGAACGATCCATCCCGAGTTAGACATGCTGTGTTTTTTGGCGGAGGTTCGGGTATCACCCCTCTCTACTCGCTGATCAGAACCATCCTGCATCACGAGCCCCAAAGTAATTTGGCTTTGGTGTATGGCAATAGGAGCCAGGAGTACATCGTATTCAAAGAGGAATTGATGCAGTTGGAGAAGCAATACAGGGGTAGATTTCAAGTGAAACATATTCTTGAAACAGATACCAATAGTTTGGCTTCCTTCGTCGGCAGACCAACACCTGACATGATCGGGGAAATGCTGTCTTCATTGCACACTACTGCTGATACTGAATACTACATTTGCGGGCCTCAACCCATGATGGATGTCATTGCTGAAGGATTGGATCAGGCCAAGGTCAGTGAAGATCAGATCAGGATGGAGAGTTTTGAAGCAGGGAAAACTTCTCCATCCGAGATCATTGCAGAGGACTCGTCAAGTGGAGGAAGTGAGGTAACTGTCATATTGGAGGGTGAGTCTTACAGCATCACCGTTGAGAAGGGGAGAGCCATTCTGGAAACTGGTTTGGAAGATGACCTGGACATGCCCTATTCCTGCCAAAGTGGATTATGCACTGCTTGTCGGGGTAAATGCCTGGAAGGAGAGGTAAGCATAGATGAAGCAGAAGGACTCAGTCAGGATGAGCTGGACGATGGATATGTGTTGACTTGCGTAGGGAAACCACTTACAGACAAAGTCAAAATCGAAATCGGATAGCCTGTCAAGTGATTTTCAGCTGGAGCAGCGGTTATTGCAAATACCTTTCACTACTTAATAATGAAAATGTCTGAGTGACCAGCAATTACTGCGAAAGCCCCAATTAGGCGTCTTGGGCTTCCAGTTCTTTGCTAGCTCCCAGTTTGAATCGCCCCACCTTTTCGATCAGCTCCTGGACAATGTCGGAGACTTGCCTTGTTTTTTCTGAATACTCTGTCATACCGGAAGATAGTTCGGTAGAAGAACTTGCAATCTCCTCGGTTCCTGCGGCAGTTTCCTCAGCGATCACTACGATGCTCTCTGTAATGCCCACTACCTGCCTTACATCAGAAGTTTGTTGCTTAGTAGCTTCAACAATTTTCTCGGAGAGTTCCAAAGTATTGGCATAGGAGGAAGCGATGGCTTGGAAGGCACCGGAAGCATCGGTAGAGGCTACTTCTCCTATTTTGATGCTGTTACCCATATCACCGATCAATTTGGCGGTAGCGCTGGTAGCATTTTGAATCTCTTCGACCAATATTTCTATTTCTTTAGTAGAGTTTTTGGCGTCCTCTGCCAGCTTGCGAATCTCTTCTGCAACAACTGAAAATCCACGGCCGGCATCTCCAGCTTGTGCCGCCTCTATGGCAGCATTAAGTGCTAATAAGTTAGTTTGTGCAGCTACTTCTTTGATAAAATTGAGTACTCTGGAGATTTCATCTGACCGTCTGGACAGGTCTTCAATAGAGACGTTGCTTTGCTTGGAAAAAGAGATAATTTCTCCCATACTGTCAGTTACTTTGCCTATGAGCTTGATCCCACTATCGCTTTGCTCTACACCTGTCTTCGCAGCTTTATTGATCAGTTCAGCTTGATTACCTGTCTCTTGAGAAAACCGCATGATACCCTCCACAAGATTAGAAGATTCATCCACTTTGTTAACCTGACTTTGTGCGCCCGAATTCATTTCTGCTATAGCCGAGGCTATTTCCCCGGTACTGACATTCATTTGTTCGGTACTAACTCTCATCTCCTGAGACGACGAACCTATCTGCTCGACTTGGCCGGTAATATCCATTAACAATTGTGAAACATTGTCCAGTGCCTGGTTTAAGTTGTTAGCCATTTGCTCAATATCACCCTTGGCTTCTTTTGTATATCGTCGTGTCAGATCCCCTTCGGACATTTTTAGCACGATAGCATTGACTTCTTCAAAAGGGGATAGTACTGATTCGAAGAGTCTGTTGATAGACATGCCTAATTCCTTCCAGGCGCCTGTCTTGGTGGAGGTATCTACCCTGGCTTTGAAATTTCCCGACTCTATCGCCTCACTTATGACAAAGTTGGTGTCTTCTATGGCATCTTGCAAGCTGTCTTTTTGTTCCTTCAGCTCTTCATTTTGCATCTGGACTTTTGATGTGGCTTCATTTACCTTTTCTTCAAGTAGCGATTGATCAGCTTTTATCTTGATTGTCCTGCGGCGATATATTATCACACTCATTATCACGAAGGCTAATCCTAGGGTGACTCTAAACCACCAGGTAAGCCAAAAAGGAGGGATTACTTTTATCCTTAATTGGGAGGGTTTCTCCATCCATAAACCGTCAGCATTACTGGCTTTCAAGAGAAAGGTATAGTTGCCACCCGGCAGACTGGTATAGGTGGCAGACCTTTTTGAGGCATCGGTATAGTTCCAGTCATCTTCGTAACCCTCTAGCATATAGGCATATTGGTTGCTCTTGGAGTCGGCCTTATGCAACGCTACAAATTCCAACGAAATGATTTTGTGCCGATAGGAGAGGACAAGGTCTTGCAAATAGGAAATGCTTCTATCTAAGACTTTCATGCCATTGACTTTTTGTCCTACTGAAACACTTCTGTTGAAGATTTTCAAATCTGTCAGCATCACCTGCGGTTTATAGGGATTATTTTTTATAGATAACGGTTCAAAATAACTAATGCCATTGGTTCCTCCGAAGTAAAGTTTCCCTGATGGGTCTTTGCAACCGGCTCCCTCAGAGAACTCTGACCCCTGCAAACCATCTCCAGCGGTGAAATTGGTAAACTGTTCCGTTTTCGGATCAAACTTAGAAAGACCTTTGTTGTGACTCATCCACAGGAACCCGTTATCGTCGCTAAGAACTCTATAAATCATTAAATCCGATAGCCCCTCATCAATGCCAAAGTAGCGATAGGTATTGGCCTGTACATCCATTTTGATAAGTCCCATTTGAGTTCCTAACCACAAGGTTCCAGGTTGTGATTCGCAAATACTAAGTATGAAGTCTACCACCAATCCCTGATCATAATATTTCTGGGTTGTAAAAGTTTCGAAGGTTAAGCTTTCATAGTCATTGCTGTTTGATAGAATGGCCTTATTCAAACCACCCTCTGTAGCAATCCACATTGTTCCGTTTGTGTCTTTGTATATATCTCGCACCTTTCGATGACTTAGCGAATGTTGGGCGTTTTCATCTGGATAGTAGTGATAGAAACGATTGGCGGTCTTATCAAGAATGCTTAGACCGGAAAAAGTACCTAGCCAGAGGTTCTGGTTGCCATCTTCATTTATAGCATATAAATTATCTGCCGGGAGACTCTGAATACCATCCCCCTTTCCGTAGTGTACACTTTTAAGTCCTCCCTCACCTAATTGCGTTAGTCCTCCTTTGCGAGTACCTACCCAGACAGTACCGGAGGCATCGATAAAGAGATTTCTAACATAGTTGCTCAGCAACTTATCGTCTTCAGCTGTATAGTAGCTGAAATTGCCTGAAGACGGGTCATATCGACAGACTCCTTTGTCGTAAGTTCCGATCCACATGACTTTGTTCTGGTCAATTGCCAGTGCTCGGATGTTGTTATCAAGCAAACCATTTTCTTGTGTACTACTCCGATAAAGGTGATGAAACTCCTTTCGTTCCAGGTCCGCCTTATTCAGGCCTTGCCCTGTCGCCACCCACATCACATTTTGTTTGTCGATGAATAAGCTATAAATCTCATCATGGCTCAACCCATTAGGTATTGTGGCATCATATCTGACGTTTTGGACAATCTGACCATAAGGGTTGTATTTATCCAGTCCGCCTTTTGTTATTTTCCATAAGTTGCCATGTTGGTCATGAGCCTCACCTGAGCGCTTAAAAATGCTGATCCGGTCCTCAAGAGATTGTCTGATGTAGGCAGGCACACTATCATAGGGACAATGTGTAAAATCATCTGTCTGGTAATTGTATCTATCTATGCTTTGACCGGCTGTCCTTATCCAAATGTTTTCTTCCCGATCCTTGTACATGGTATAGATCCAATTGTTGTTCAGAGAGGACGGATTGTTAGGATTGTGCTTGTAATGCTTGATCTCATAGCCATCATAACGATCAAGGCCATTTCGTGTACCTATCCAGACGAAACCACGCTTGTCACCGACGATATCCATGATGATGTTATGAGACAATCCATCTTCTGTCGTGAGATGTTGAAATACCAGCTTATTTTGCTGTGCCTCTGCTTTAGACAAAACTCCAACCATCAGGCATATCATCATGAAGTTTTGCAGGAACCTTTTTCTGAATGAGATTCTTTCAGGTGTGCGGTTTGTACGGGCTAGTATGCTCGAATTGTTCATCTTTTCAGAAAGGCCGTTAACTGCCTGATTTTTACCGTTTACTTAAAACTGTCGATTAATAGGCACACATCAGAATAAAGAGGTGCCAACCAGATAAAAACGAGCTTGATCATGGAAATTGGAGCAATTATGATCAGTTCGCAATGTAGTCAGCAAAGAGGCGGGTTTTGGTGCATTCGTGTTAACGCTTGTTACAGAGCGTCTTTTCTGTTCTCGTACAATTCAATGGCTTTCAGATAGTTTATTGCCCCGTTCATTGTTAGGTCATGTATAAATCCATCGAGTTCAGGGTTGTTCTTTCTAGTCCAGTCGACCAAAGCGTCTCTTTCGGTTTGCCAGACGTTCCAATCTGCACTAGGACAGTCCATCGATTCTAATTTTGTTATTTCGTTTGAACCAAAGGAGACTCTAAACTTACAGGTTAAAGGATCATTTTTAAGAAATTTGTATCTCTTCGAACTTGATGCTACAGTTGCAATTATTTGGCTCTCCTGCTCTTCCAGTTCAATAATCTCATAAGTTGGCTGGAATACGGAATCCCATTTAAACTGTTCGTAAAAACTTTCCTTGGTGTACGGCATTACATACTCTGATCATACCCCAATAGTTAGGACAGGTTTAGGGTTGTTTTAAGTTCCATGTTGG
>JAHCMJ010000173.1 GCA_019192485.1 Cyclobacteriaceae bacterium HetDA_MAG_MS6
AACTCTTGAAGTGGCGCATTGGCTCCGGAAATCACGACAGTGTCGAAACCGAATAAAAATCCGACCAGGGCTACGACCGTGGAGTAATAAAAAAGTCGACGTTGCATATGCTCAAACGAGGTCTGGTAAGATCAAAAGAATTAAGTCATGTAGTCAATAAATATTAGAATCGACTCTTTCTCTTTCAAATATGAATTAATTAAAAGAAATAAATCAAAAAGTTCGTTTTTGACCTCATTTGGCAGTATCCTACCAATGGCTTGTCATTATTCAATTTAAAAATCGAATCATTTTTTAGAAATAGGCTCCGCTTCCCGAGCGCCTCGGCTTTTCTTATACTCGGAGGGTGTCACTCCAAATTCCTCTTTGAATATAGTAGCGAAATACGAAGATGAGGAGTATCCCGACTTATGGGCTATTTCTGACATTGGCAAGTCCTCACTCAATAAAATACTTCTGGCCAGCTTGATCCGTACGTTCCTTATATACTCGTTGACATTGTATCCTGTAGTTGCTTTTGTTTTGCGGTAGAGCTGTATTTTAGATAAACCAAGCTTCTCACACAATATCCTCACGTCAAGATGAGGATCCGTAATATTTTGCTGTACTGTGGATGTGAATTCATTTACAAATTTCCGATCAAGCTCGCCAGGGTTTACACTTCGATCTGGAGGTAGTTCGTACAAGTAGTGTTCACGGAGTTTTTGAGTATTGATCTGAATCGTGTGGATCCGTTCCAATAGTAATTGAAAACTGAAAGGCTTTGTCATGTAATCATCCGCACCGTATTTAATTCCTTTTATTTTGTTGTCGAGTTCATCTTTGGCACTTAACGCTATAATTGGAATATGCGACGTCCGCAAATCGTTCTTCAAAGTCTTGATCACCTCATAACCATCAATTCTGGGGAGTCCTATATCGGTGATGATAATGTCAGGAACTTCATCGAAAGCAATTGTCAATCCCGCTTCTCCATTGATGGCCTCATAGACTTTGTATTGATCCTTGAGATTTTCGGCTATATATGACCTCAAGTCGTCATTGTCCTCGATTAAGAGTATGCTAGTAGAGCCTGACGACAAGAATTCCGGCGCCTCATCCGTTTGGTAGGACAGCATCTTATCCATGCGATCTAGCTCCATTTTCTCGTGCGACGGTAATATCTCACTTTTAGAGAAGTGTGAGTTTCCTAACTTAACGGTGACAGTAAACACTGTACCTACGTCAGGGACACTCTCGACGGTTATTTTCCCGCAGTGCAGTTCGACCAACTCCTTACTCAGGGCAAGACCTATACCCGTACCTTTAACCTTACTGGAGTCTACCTGATAAAACCTATCGAATATCTTCTCGGCATCTTCCGGCATCATACCGATACCATTATCTTTGAACTTTATGACCAGATCATTTTTGGACTTATCTTCATCCATGACTACATGTATACGTCCGTGATCATCTACGAATTTGAAGGCGTTGATCAGCAGGTTGAAGAACACCTTGTCAAACATATTTTTATCAATCCAGGCATAAACCAGTTTTTTATCCGACAAAAGCCTAAAATCAATCTTGCGACTTTCTGCCATTTGACTAAAAGACTCCTTGATCTCCTCGATAAACTCAAAAACATTTACCTGCGATACATTGAGCTTGAGCTTACCAGTTTCTATTTTTCTAAACTCCATCAATTGGTTGACCAGCCGAAGGAGCCTCTGCGCATTTGATAAAATAAGGTTAGCTTCTTTTTTCAGTGGGCTGCCATGCAGCTCTGTCAAGAGTCTTTCGGCAGGTCCCAAAATCAGGGTCAGGGGTGTTTTGAGCTCATGAGAAATATTGGTGAAAAACCTGACCTTGGCCTGAGTGGTTTCTTTGATCTTCTTGGACATCTGCATCTCGCGATCCTTTTGCCTTGAAATCTCTTCATTCTGTTCGCTGAGCCGCCTGTTGATCTTTTGTATCTCCGTCCTGGACTTGAGTACGTAAGCCGTGAGGATCAATCCCACTACTAGCGTAAACGAAAAGATATAAATCAGATTCCGCTGGCTCCTGTAGATGCTGATTTGCTCGAATATCTTTTCGTTCATTCGGACGATATCATTTTGCTGCGAGGATATCTTGCTGCTTTGCTGCATCATGAGCCGGACATTGTCCTTATTGATGACTGTGGTTTCTAGCTCATTATTTCTTTTTACATACCGATCGTTTAAAACATCCACAGCAATTTGGATGGCCTTCTCCCCTCCTGTAGGATACAAGATAGAGGCTGTTAGCACTCCATCGGCAACTGCCTGCATGCCCCCTCCAGGACCGGCGAGGCCATCGATTCCAATAATACTGATCTTGTCCCCTAGCCCGAGCCGATCAACTATTTTCTTTGCTTTGATGCCAATGATATCGGTTTGGGCGAAAATGATACGAATATTCGAATTGTTGAGCAGTGTGTGCCTCAGGTCATCTATCCTAGCTGAGTAGTATGCCTCGGTGATCACCGAATCTGATAGGTATGGTTCAACTACCTCGACAAAACCATTGTGTCTTTCCAAGAAGGGGCTTGCAAGCTCAGGAACGGTCAATTCTAAAATCGCGGGAGCCTTTTCGTCACGGATCCCTTTCAGAATATTTAAAGCCAAATGCCCTGCAATATTCCCGATTTTCAGATTGTCCGCACCCACAAAGGCGGTATATAAACGAGAGTTGGCTTTCCTGTCAATCAAGATTACGGGAATCCCCGATTGATGTGCCTCCTCCAGCGCAGGCGATACCGGATCGAGTTCAAACGGTGATACAATGATCAGATCAACACCTTGACGGATAAATTCTCTGACGTGTCTTAACTGTTTTTCATTGTCATGACCAGAAAATCTGACTTCCATGGATATCTCTTCATGAAATAGCAACTCCCTCTCCATTTCGCTGATCATCTGCACTCTCCATAGGTCATCCGGAAAGATGCATTGAGAGAAGCCAATTTTATACGATTCCCTATTTGTCTCCTGCCCACAGCTTGCTAAAAATGTCAGTAAGACCAACAAGCTGACCGTCCTTATTTTGAACTCATGTTTCGTCATTGTCTTATATCAAGTTAGTATAAAAAATGAACCCTTGCCAGTATCAAAAACCGGACATCAAATTCAATATCTCTGATCTCTCGTTTTTTTAACGGACTCAAGCTTATCGCTGGAGGGACCCAGCTGCCAACGCGGCCCCCACAATGCCAGCACTATTTCGCATTTGCGCGACAGTGATTGGCACATCTCCAGTCAAGTACTCACAGAATTCCTCAAAATTTTCGCTGATACCTCCACCGATAATAAAATGATCCGGAGAGAAAACGCGATCCACATGGTTGAGAAAATAGTCGAAGCGATGAGCCCAATCCTCTATACTTAAGTTTTCTTCTTTTTTTACTTTACTCGAGGCATAGAATTCTATCGGTTCACCCTTCATAGAATTGATCCGGCCCAGTTCGATATTGGGGATAAGCTGTCCATCATAGTAAAGTGCCGTACCTAATCCCGTGCCGATCGTGACCATTAGGACTTTGCCATTTTTCCCACGTCCACTACCAAAAGTCATTTCCGCGCATCCTGCGGCATCCGCATCATTGACTACCGTAAAAGGAACTCCAGTATGCTCCTCAAAAAGTGCATCTACCCTAACCCCGAGCCATCTCTCGTCAATATTGCCGTAAGACTTAGCCCTACCATCTGCCATAATCGTGGGGAAACCACACCCTACCGGACCTTGCCACCGAAAATGGGTCACTAACTCCACTACTGCCTCACATACACGATCAGGTGCTGCGGGCGAGGGTGTATCTATGTGGACTTTCCCACCGGTAAGTTGGCCAGTTTCGGTATCTACCAGCGCGCCTTTGATACCGGAACCTCCTACATCTATGCCTAATTTGATCATATCAGGGTAGTTACTTTCGTACAAGAGAGGGAATTATTCAAGTATCAGAGGTTTTGTGTGTATTGATGTTTTTTTTCTAGGTGCCTGCCTATCGGACTACTATTTTAGAAGTGGATTTCTCGCTATTCGAAATCAAACCTACGATATAGACACCCGGCTCTCTTGGCATGATCAAAGTACCTGTACCTGTATCACTCATGAAGACCCTGCCCTGCATGTCGTAAAGTGTGACCTGGTCAAATACTCCCGGCAACTGAAGTGTACCTCCCCGATATGCGGGATTGGGGAATAGTTCTATTTCCCCTGCTTTGTTCAATACCAGTATCTGCTCGTTGAAAAGACTCATAGCCTTTTCAAAAGCATCCAAACCTACTTTTAGTCCAATTTTTCTCCCCGGTATGTCATCGACCGGAGGATGGATACCTCCCCATATCCTGGACAGGCTGCACTGATCGGAGGCGTCACGGTAGGTGGCCCATTGCAACTCGATGTCCTCAGTTGGTCCGTTTTCAAACACCAAAAACTTGTCCTTCTCCACCAGAAAAATGCCCATGCCACCGGGAAAGTACTCACTACCAGTAAATGCGGTCAGGACCTCCGCTGCTGCCCTGGAATAGGTGGAGTGTCCTGATACGTACCCGGCAAAAGGCGGTGTAATAAATGTAGGCCTCTGATAGGGCCACCAGTTTTCCGCCAAAATCCAACCCACTCCTGCTTCATCCGTATCAGGTTCTTCGATGTATTCCGGTCCACGCCAGGTAAACAACTTTATCTTCCCAACATTTTGAGCGGAGTCTCCTGCCATCGGATCGGATGCAGTTACTACCTCGATGTAGCTATCGATTAGAGGAATACCTTCGGGATGATAGTTAGCCAATGTGCTGTCGGAAGACTGACCTAAATCAGCCATGTATCTTATTGCTGAGACAGGTCGAACATAATCGTACCAGCCTTTGATACCCCAAGCTGCCACGGCAGCATCATGCATGGCACCTCCCAGCGTGAAGTAAGCCTTTACGTCCCATTCCAGTGCATCGACATTCGATCCAGCACCGGCAATCTGTAGGTCACCCTCTAGTTGATCTTTTACATAGTTTAAAATAGTGAACCAATGTCCCGGAGGTGTTTCAGAGTCGGGACCATCAGCCCAAAACTCCGCCAGGACTCTGGTATAATCACCCCTCCGCACCCATTGGCTATCGTATGGCATACCTGAGATGGGATTGATCTCTCTGCCTTTGCCAATATCTCCTCCCCATCGCAAATCGTAAAATGTATAATAGTCTTCTATTTCAGTCGGGAGGTCTCCAAAATCGATGTTGCCAATGGATCGTGGCGATACATCCCACATCACCGTATCGATTGAAGACAAATGGGAACTCCATATGGATACCAGCGAAAACCCCCACTTGTAAAAATCACTCGCCTTCGATCCGGCATCGTCCAAATATGCAGGATCACCCGGGTCATGGTATACTATATATTCGCCTCCGTCTCGTTGGTAGACTTTTTTCTCGTTTTCTGTCAATGCAAAAGGATATACTTTTCCCCACTCAGGGCTCAAAAACTCGGGTGTTTCGTCTATTAGGTTTCCACTCTGGTCAATGAATTGGTCCAGCATTAGAGGCTGCCACCTGTTGGGGTCGAATAGCGTGTTGTTTCCGGGACTTTGCATGTCTAGCGGTGCGTTTACTGGTTCATAATACTCATTACGATATCCAAGTGCTTCGTTGGAACCATCCAAAAGCCCATAAGCAAAGATCTCTTTGGCAATAAAATTGCCCAGTGCGGCCGGGTCCCCGGAGGTATAGTCGATAGAAGTATTGGTGCCGTCGTATCCGGAGGCAAACATCAAGCTATCTACCAAAGCCTCGGTGGCGGCGTAGCCAGGAGAATTCCTGAATCTCCGATGTAAAAGCGTATAGCAGGCGTGGCTAAGCACTTCCGCAACATCTTCCGAGTGGAATAAATCGGAGTTAGGATCAAAATGACTTTGAAAATCATGCAGCTCTTTACCTAAAAGGTAGGTAGACCTACCATTACATATAGCCCATGAGTCGTGCATGGCAATGCCAATATGAAATAAATTCCTGGCATGTACTGTAGGCCTAGCAAAGTCATTTCGGATGGCCTCCAGCAGTACTTCGTTCCACATCCGGGCTATCGATTGTTCACGCTCCGCAGGACGGGTGCCAGCTGCTAGTCCATCAGCCAGCAAAATACAAAAGACGATTAAGACTTTTTTCATTAGAAAAAGATTCAGGCTGTACATCTTGTAATAGAAAAAAACCCCACCATAAATGGGGCCTTTCCAAAATTGCATGATATAGTACAAAGAGTATGTTACCAGATCGCATGTAAATAAGCAATTGATCCATTTTCAAACCTACCATTTACTGAAAGTGTATTGTACGGACTACTTGGAAAAAGCAACTCCGTCATTACGGTTTCTCCGTCATTGACAAAAACTTCTATGCTGCAAGCATCTACTAATACTTCGAGTTTTTCTACTTTGGATGAAAACAGAGGGGCCTTGTGTGTAGCAGCGAAAACTTCACTAAATGTGGAAATCCCGGCCTGGGTACGATCTACGATAATACTATCTGACCGTAAAATGATGTTGACGCTTTCTTCTTCGTCATTTACCAGACTCAGTGATAGTTCCCCCTCAATATTCCGGATATCCAACGAGAAGTAGTCCTGCTTCAGGTTTATCATTGCATCCTCTACTCCGAAAGTTAGTCGTTCCTTACTTGCATTGCTCAGCTCTTGCACAGGTCTGGATTTGAGTAGCAGTCCGCCCTTCTCAGAATTTACCAATGACAATTCACGAGGGATGGTCATCCCATTTCGCCAATTGATTGTGGGGACTACATTGGCATACTGCCAATTGCTCATCCAGCCTATAAATATTCTCCTACCATCCTCATTAGGAATATCACTAAATGTGACACCTGCGTAATTATCTGCTCCATAATCTATCCAGGCATGTGCGTCCGAATCCGGGATGAATGTGGTACCATCGAAATCACCAATGAAGTACTGTGTGGCAGACCCTCCCTGAGGTCCTCCCGGATTGATACTCACAAGCATTACCCACTTCTCTGCGCCGGAATCGTCTGCAAGCTTGAATAGGTCGGGACACTCCCACACACCACCATGTGCCCCGATTTCACGACCAAATTCGCTTTGAAGTTCCCAATTCTTTAGGTCATTAGAGGAGTAGATATTCACATGGTCTTTTACAGCCAGGACCATGGTCCACTGATCAAAGTCCTCGTGCCATGATACCTTGGGATCCCTAAAGTCTTCGATACCCGGATTATCTAGTACGGGATTACCATCATATTTTTGCCAATTGCGGCCATTATCCAGCGAGTAGGCAAGGCTTTGATTTTGGTAATTAATATCACCTCTTTCTCGGCTTAGATGATTGTGATGTGTGAAAATAGCCACCATAGGCGGTATTTCTGTTTTCCCAAAACCAGTGGTATTGTTCCAATCGACTACTGCACTCCCCGAAAAAATAGTACCCAAGATATCTGGATACAGTGCGATTGGTAGATGTCTCCATCGAACCAAATCACTCGAGACGGCATGTCCCCAGTGCATCGGTCCCCAAACATTGCTGTCAGGGTTGTGTTGATAAAAAAGATGGTATTCTCCGTCAAAAAAAACGAGTCCGTTAGGGTCATTTAGCCACTGAGATTGTGGTGAGAAATGAACTTGCGGCCGGTGCATTTCTGTGTAAGGTCGATCAACTGAGATCATGGCTTCAGGGCTTGTACCTTGGACGCCACATCCGACTAAAGCCAGGCAAACCAAAGTTTTCATTTTGAGTGTTTTGTTCATGTTATTTCTTATCGTCTTCAGGTGAAGCAACCTTTTTATTTTTTTTGTATTAATCCTTTTAGTGTGTTTCGGCTTGTCCTTAAATCATATAAATACAATCCCGCATTTAAATCTGATCCATCCCATGTCCATGGGTTGTCGGCGGTCTGCACCACTTCCTGTATCAACAGTTGCCGGCCGTCGATGGAGTAAATACTGATCAGCACATCTTCGTCAATCTCCGGCGCTATCCGGAACTGGACATTCCCTATAAATGGATTAGGATACACCGTGGCCTTTAGTGAAGTTGACGGGGCTATAGAAGAAATAACCTCAATCTCGTTGTTACCTTCAATGATTTCGATTTGCTGGTTAGCTTTGAGATCAGTCACGATCTCTCTCAAACCTAATGGCCACACGATCTCGATCTGATCAACTTTGGTTGCCGCTCCAATGCCCACATGAATGGGTTTCAGGCTTTGCGTAAATATGCCCCCGCCAGTGTACCACCTGTAGTACTTCTGACTACCAACGGTAAAAATAAGCTCAGTACCGATGGCATCTTTATTGGAAATGGTGCCAACTAGCTTTACCTTCAACCAATTTTTATCCTCAGGTGTTTGATCTACAATCGTCTCGTTGATATATAGGTAAGGAGGCTCTTCGACATTGGCAATGATCAAATCAAGATCTCCGTCGAGATCAAAATCAAAATCCTCAAGACTCCGCCCCCGTGCTTTTCCATTGGTATCGGACTCCTCCGAGAAATCTGCAAATCCAACGCCACCTTCGACTAGCAAATTTTTAAAAAAGAAATTATCAGTATCTACCTGCTCCTGGTTATTGATAACCTGCTTACTGACGACTCCTGTGACCACATATAGATCTTCATCGCCATCGTTGTCATAATCGAAAAAGCGAGTGCCCCAACCCCAACCGGCATTATCCACTCTCATGGCATATGCTACATCTTCAAATCTCCTGTTTCCCTGATTCTCCAATAGCGGATTGGGGAGATGGTTGAAAATATTGGTGACATAGAGATCGAAATTACCATCGTTGTTGTAATCGCCAATAGTCACTCCCATGCCTGCCCCTTCGTTAGCTACCCGATAAGCCCTTGAGACTTCATTAAAAGTGGAAGTGCGGTTTTCGAACAATTCGTTGATCTGGGTATCATTTGCTGTGTAGATGTCTAGCCAGCCATCTCTCCCTAAGTCAATAGGAATCGCGGCCCAGGTAATCCCCTCACCTCCGCAACGAGCCCGGTCTGTGACATCAGAAAAGGTATTATCTCCATTGTTTTGGTACATTCGATTCGGGCCTCTAAGGTTACTGACATAGAGATCCAGATCTCCATCATTATCATAGTCCATCCAAGTGCCTCCCGGGGAGTAGCAGTCGTTGCAGCCGGCCACTCCGGCCTGATCTGTGATATCTGTGAATGTCCCGTCTCCGTTGTTGTGGTACAATTGGTCTTCGCGACTATTGGCTAAGAAAAGGTCAGGCAAGCCATCATTGTCGTAATCTCCCCACGAAGCTCCCATCTTCTCCCCTAAAGTCGCCGCGATCCCGGTATTTACAAATTGATCAGAAAACCCTGCCTCCAAGGTCACATCCACAAAGTGTCCTAATCCATCATTTTGCATCAACCTGTTCCATGTGGTGGGGTCTAAAGGATCAAAAGATGGATGTGCTACACAAAAAAGATCATAATCACCATCGCCATCATAATCGGCTATGGCAATGGAAATATTCCTTGAAATGACACCAAGACCAGCAGCTACATGTTTGTCTTCAAATCCTTGACCAATAGCATGGTATACACTTGTAATGCTTAGCAAAAGGCTCAGGCTGATGGATTTGTATGATTTTAATGATGCTGACATATCAACAGACAATTCAAAGCCGAGTGCAAAAGCTTTTGCACTCGGCTAGAGATGATAGTTAATTGTACCCCGGGTTTTGTGTATATAATCCTTTGCTTTGGGTAATCTGTGATTGAGGAATCGCAAGGTATTCATCACGCCCCGCCACGAAAAGTGCGTCGTTTAGGTGTTCTCTACGTGCCTTCTCGGTATCGAAGTAGGTATTTAGTACATC
>JAHCMJ010000174.1 GCA_019192485.1 Cyclobacteriaceae bacterium HetDA_MAG_MS6
CAATAGCTTAAAGCCTGTCATCAATGCTACGCCATTGCAGTACAGCTTTAACCTCAGCGAAAAGTACGGAGCCAACATTTACCTCAAACGTGAAGACACCCAAATCGTACGATCGTACAAGATCAGGGGTGCTTACAACAAGATCTCTTCTTTGTCTCAACAAGAGCTGGAAAATGGGATTGTCTGTGCCAGTGCTGGAAATCACGCACAGGGTGTAGCCTTTTCTTGTAATAAACTACAGGTGAAAGGCACGATTTTCATGCCTGCCCCTACTCCAAAACAAAAAGTAGAACAGGTGAAGATGTTTGGCAAAGAACATATCGAAGTACGACTGGTTGGCGATACATTTGATGACGCTTACCAGTTGGCTTTGAGCTTCCAACGAGAAACTGACAGCACATTTATTCACCCTTTCAATGATGAGAAAGTTATTGAAGGTCAGGGAACAGTCGGTCTCGAGATTTTCAATGAAGCCGACTTTAAGGTGGACTATTTGTTTCTTCCTGTTGGTGGTGGTGGATTATCTGCAGGAGTTTCCAGCGTATTGAAACTCTTAAGTCCCAATACTAAAATGATTGGGGTCGAGCCGGCCGGAGCACCTGCGATGCACGATTCATTTCAGCAAAACAAACTGGTCAAACTTAATCATATTGACAAATTTGTAGATGGTGCCGCAGTCAAAGAGGTAGGTAATCTGACCTTTCCTATTTGCAAGGAAAATCTTGAAGAAATGGCGCTGGTAGACGAAGGCAAGCTCTGCTCTACCTTGATCAGCATGTATAATCAAAGTGGCATTGTCTTGGAGCCAGCTGGAGCACTTTCAGTAGCCGTATTGGATGACTTTGCGGCCAAGATCAAAGGCAAAAATGTCATTTGTTTGCTCTCCGGAAGCAATAACGATATTACAAGGACCGAAGAGATCCGAGAAAGATCGTTGCTTTTCGAAGGACTGATGCACTATTTCATTATAGGCTTCCCACAGCGCGCTGGAGCACTTAAAGAGTTCGTTGCCGAAGTTCTGGGACCTACTGATGATATTGTCCACTTTGAGTACACCAAAAAAACATCTAGAGAAAAAGGACCTGCCCTGGTAGGTATCGAACTCAAAAATAAGGAGGACTTCGGTCCGCTATTAGAACGAATGAAATCCAGGAATTTCCTTGGAGAATACCTCAATGAAAAACCTGATCTTTTCAGCTACCTGATCTAACTAACTACCTGATTTTAATATAGTAACGGTTTAAATGAAAGTCTTAAAATTCGGAGGGACTTCTGTCGGATCCGAAGAGGCCATCCGCCAAGTAGGCGCAATCCTCAAAAAAAAACAGGAAAAAGACCAGTTGGCAGTAGTCGTATCTGCCGTTGGTGGCATCACCAATCGGTTGGAGAATATTGCACAACTATGTGGGGCCGGTGACCCTGCCTACAGTGGCGAATTGGAAGAAATCCGAACCATCCACACCTCTTTATACAAGGTATTGGTAGGTTTGGAAGCACCCGAAACCATTGATACCATATTGGGTGAATTACAGGAGATCTGCCGAGGAGTTTACCTGTTAAAAGAGCTCACCCCTCGAAGTCATGATTTCATCCTGAGCTGCGGTGAAAGACTTTCATCATTCATTATTAGTCACTTTTTGACAAGTGAACAATTGTCCTGTGCCTTATTTGATTCCAGAGAATATATTCTCACCGATAGTCAATTTGGCAATGCCAATGTCAAGTTCAAGGAGACTATTCACAATCTAAATCAGGTCTCGCTGGATCAGATCAATATATTCCCGGGATTCGTGGCAGCCACCAACGCTGGAGAAACCATAACGCTGGGAAGGGGCGGTTCAGACTATACAGCATCTATTCTGGCTAAGGCTTACAATGCCTCAGAACTGGAGATATGGACAGATGTGGATGGGCTCATGACTGCTGACCCCAGATTAGTCAAAAATGCCCGCATACTGGAGACAGTATCTTATGAGGAAGCATTGGAGTTATCGCACTTTGGAGCAAAAGTCATCTACCCTCCAAGTATCCAACCTGCGCTGGAAGAATCTATTCCGATTATCATCAAAAACACCTTTGCTCCTGAAAAACCGGGAACAAGTATCGTATTGAACGGACACGGAAATGGAGAAATGATACGAGGTATATCCAGTATTCAAGATATTGCATTACTCAACCTATCAGGTAGTGTAATGGTAGGAATTCCCAAATTTTCATATAGACTATTCAAAGCACTTTCCGATGCTGAGGTCAATGTTATTTTGATCACTCAGGCTTCATCAGAGCACACGATATGCGCTGGTATTGCCGGGAGCGATTCGCCCAAAGCCAAAGCAGCTGTGGAGTTAGAGTTTGAACTGGAAATAGCTCAGCAAAAAATCAACCCTGTTGAGATTGAGGAAGACCTCTCTATCCTCGCTTTGGTGGGATCAAACATGCAAAACCAAGTTGGAGTCAGTGGAGATATGTTTCATGTGCTAGGGAAAAACGGAGTCAGTATAAAAGCCATAGCTCAAGGCTCATCGGAAAGAAACATCTCAGCAGTGATCCCCAAAAAGAACTTGAGAAAAGCGCTGAATGTGCTTCATGAGAGCTTCTTTCTATCAGAAATGAAGCGAATCAATCTTTTCATCATAGGAGTAGGCAACGTTGGTAAAGCATTTATCGCTCAACTAGCTTCACAATATGAGTTCTTAAAGGAACATCATCACCTGAATATTCAGGTCACTGGAATAGCCAGTTCAACCAAGATGAAATTCGAGAGTGAAGGCATCAATCTGGAAGACTGGTCTAGTACACTTCGCACAGGACAAGCTTTCGATAAAAAGACTTTCATATCTGAGATGGTCGATATGAACTTGAGAAATAGTCTTTTCATTGATATCACTGCTGCTGCAGAAATTGCCGGTTTGTATGCAGAAGTACTACAACATAGCATCTCCGTAGTCACCCCTAACAAAATAGCTGCGACAGGTGCGTATGCAGATTACCTGGATCTAAAATCCGCTACAAGGAGATTTAGAAGTCAGTTTTTGTTTGAAACCAATGTATGCGCTGGATTACCCGTATTATCTACCCTGAGCGATCTTGTGCGGTCAGGAGATCAAGTTAATTGCGTAGAAGCAGTTCTATCTGGTACGCTCAACTTCCTTTTCAATGAATACGACGGAACCGAGAAGTTCGTAGATGTGATTAAGAAAGCGAAAGACTTAGGATTTACAGAACCAGATCCAAGACTGGATCTATTCGGAGAAGATGTAAAACGAAAAATATTGATCCTCATCCGAGAAAGCGGCTTCGAGGCTGAGTTGGATGAAATCGATCTAACGTCGTTTTTACCAGCCTCAGCTATGGATTCATCCTCCATCGAGGATTTCTATGGAAAAGTAGAGGCCGAAGAAGAGCATTTTAAGCAAATGTATCATCAAGCAAATGGCAAAGGGTGTAAGCTTAGAGTTGTAGCTCGTTACAAAGATCAACAAGCGACCGTAGCCCTGGAAGAAGTGGACGATTCCCATCCATTTTACAACCTGGAGGGAAAGGATAACATTGTGCTTTTTTATACTAATCGCTATCCTGAGCAGCCATTGGTCATCAAAGGAGCTGGAGCCGGTGCGGACGTTACGGCATCAGGGATATTTGCCGATGTATTAAGAATCGCCCAATCCAACGATTAATGGAAAAGATAAAAGTAACTGCTCCGGCCTCTGTCGCCAATGTTGCCTGTGGATACGACATTTTCGGTTTCGCACTGGATTTGCCAAGTGACGAACTAGTCCTACAAAAAAGAAACGACAGCAAGCTGGTCATACATGACATCAAGGGAGCTCAGCTACCAACAGAACCTGATCAAAACGTAGCGACTGTAGCCATTGCCGCATTGCTCAACCACCTAGGTTCTGAGCAAGGTTTCAACCTTGCTATTGAGAAAATGATCAAACCAGGAAGTGGCTTGGGGTCCAGCGCTTCGGCAGCAGCTGCAGCCGTGGTAGCAGCTAATGTACTTATGGGAAGTCCGCTGAGTAAAGAAGACTTGGTTCAGTTTGCTATGGCAGGGGAAATTGTGGCGTCCAAAAAGCCTCATGCTGATAACGTCTCTCCTTCGATTTTGGGAGGTTTTACAGTGGTTCGAAGTGTGGAGCCTCTAGATGTCTTTAAGATTCATCATCCCAAAGACCTGGAAGTCTTGATTATCTTCCCTGATGTAGAAATCAAAACAGCCGAAGCCAGAAAGTTAATTGGCAACCAAATACCTCTTGATAACGCCAGAACGCAGTGGGGCAATGTTGCGGGATTGGTGGCCGGCATGATCAATGAAGACTGGAACCTAATATCCAATTCTCTTCAGGATGTAGTAGCAGAACCGGTTAGGAAGTATTTGATCCCGGGGTACGATCAGGTCAAAGAAATTGTGATGGCTCATGACGCTATAGGATTCAATATCTCCGGGTCAGGACCATGTATGTTTGCTTTTTTTAAAGGGTCTGGACTTGCATCAAGTGCTATCCCTGGAATACAAAAAGTATATGACCAATTGAGCGTCAAAACTTTCTTTCATACATCAAAGATCAACACAGAGGGTACGATCGTCATTTGAGAAAACCTTAATTGAACAGTAATTTCAATTTTCCATTTCCCACTAGGTAGCTAGTCATTAAAAAACAGGAAGTATAGATGAAATTTTATAGCACCAACAAGCAAGTACAAGAAGTTTCCTTCGAAGATGCGGTGGTACAAAGTCTACCTGAAGACAACGGACTGTACTTTCCATCTAGCATACACGAAATAGACTCTGACTTTCTGGAAAAGCTAAGTGACATTTCTTTAGGTGAATTAGGGTACGAACTACTAAATCCATACTGTGAGGGTAGTATTCCTAGTGAGAAGCTGAAGGAGATTGCATACGAAGCTTTCAATTTTGATATTCCCCTGGTATCACTTGGAGATAAGCTCTATTCCCTTGAGCTTTTTCATGGTCCAACCTACGCCTTCAAAGATGTGGGAGCTAGATTCCTGGCCAGATGCTTAGGATATTTCAATACAAAACAAAGCAGGGAATCTTTAATACTGGTTGCTACTTCCGGTGACACGGGAGGGGCCGTGGCGGCGGGATTTCACAACGTGCCTGGAGTGAAAGTGGTTATACTGTATCCCAGTGGAAAGGTGAGTGAGTTGCAGGAAAAGCAATTGACCACACTAGGTGGCAATATCACCGCTTTAGAAGTAGATGGCACATTTGACGACTGTCAGGATTTGGTTAAAAAAGCCTTCCTGGACAGTGATCTAAAATCACTGGGTCTTTCATCTGCCAACTCTATTAATATTGCTCGTTGGATGCCTCAGTCCATTTACTTCTGGTGGGCATATAAGCAGGCTCAAGACAAGAATAATCTTGTCTTTTCCATACCCAGCGGCAACTACGGTAATATCACCTCAGGCATGTTAGCCAAGAAGATGGGGCTACCTATCAAGCGATTTATTGCTGCCTCCAACGCTAATGACGTAATCCCCAGATATCTCATCACAGGCCAATACGATCCGCGTCCCACGGTTCACACTTATTCCAACGCTATGGATGTAAACAATCCTAGCAATTACGTGAGATTATTGGAGTTGTATCACCACAAGTTAGAAAACATCTTAAAAGATCTTGAAGGATTCCAACTAGATGATGAAGCCACTTTGAGGGCCATGCAAGATGGTCTATCCAGGTACAACTATACACTTGACCCTCATGGCGCCATAGGCTACAATAGCTTGCAAAAGAAGCTAGCACCTGGTGAAACAGGAGTCTTCTTGGAGACTGCCCACCCTTGCAAGTTTGCTCCAATCATGGAGAAAGCCAATGCCAAATGGACACCTCCAGCTTTTGCGGAATCACTGATGAACCGTAAAAAACAGTCTATTTTGATTAGTCGGAAATATGATGATTTCAAGAGTTTTTTGACTGAATTTTAGAATTTTCCCAAAAAATATTAGGGGTGGCATGAAAGTAGCTTGCCTACTATGAAAATAATAGTCGCCATGTCCACCATTCCCAAACTGATTAGATTGTTCACATTGCTAGTCATCATATTCTTCTTGTTCTTTATGATGTCCTAACTCACAAAATCCGCTTGTTTTAGGTTAGTATATATAAGTGGTTTCACCGGGAGGCCTGTTAGCTCCACAGCATAACTTGTCCTATCCCGGTGTATTTTGTTTAGTCATAGAATATTCATGAACAAACCAATCCAGATACCTTGTCGATGTTTTCAAACAACGCTAGTTCTTGTTTCTTCTCCAGATTCAAGCTTATATAGACATCAAACTCCTTTGAAAACTGATTGACCAAAGTAGATTCCCCAATCTACCTGGCTCCTCTAATGATCAGAGGTTTTCTCCCTTGTTGCTCCTTCCAGTCTAGAAGAGCCGAATATGCTTTTCGCTTGAATAACAAAGTTTTATATGATTGTAATAAAGAGGGTGTAAAATCACCAGAATTGGTTTCTTTTCCTTTACCGCATAGATTTGTACACGCTAGCCCAACACCATATTATTACAAGTACTAATCACAATCGCCCGTTGTAAAATGTCCAGACCGCACTTATTACTCATCATCATTTTATCCACTAGTACCGCCAGCTACGCTCAATTTGGAAAGAAGTTCAAAAACCTTGGGAAGAATCTGATGGATGCAGCTCAAGACCTTGATCTGGCAGATAACAAATCCAATCAATTTGAAGAGCTACGAAAAAAGCAATTAGCTAAGGATACATCCTATTATAACTTTGCGTTGGCGCAGGCTGAAAAAGTCTCATTTTTCAATAGCAGAGATGATAACCAAGGCATCATGTTGTCTATTGCTAAGAATTATGAGGACGAGAATATTCAAAAACCAGAGTTACTTCCCTACGAGGAAGTCTTTGACCTTAATAGGGCCGGTAGTAATGTTTTACTGGTCAACAGGCGATTGGCACTCTGGAATTTCACCGAAGCCCTCACCTACTACCTAGAAGACGACGCGTTATCCTATTTCCTTTTTACACCTTCTGATGAGGTGGGAAATATTGAGGATTTGATTCCAAAGATCACCAAGGACACCTCACAGTTACCTGATGGATATGCTATCACCAAGACTTTTGCCAACCTCGCCATATTCTATCACTCGATTGGTCACTACACCTTCGCCAACCAACTCAATCGTTCCTTAATTACATACGCTCGCAATACTCTAGGTGGAGGTAGTATAGCACTGGCTTCCGTTTACAACAATCTGGCCCTGATAGAAAGGGACCTGGGTAACTATACAGAAACAGAGGAGTTGCTCAAGAAGTCTGAAAAAATACTCCAAAGTCGCAAGTCGGATAGCAAGCTAGACTTAGCCGTATTGTACAACAACCTGGCCATGATGTACCAGGAAATAGGACAATATCAAAAGGCCATTGATCAAATCAATAAGGCCCTAGAGCTTGCCTCTGGTGAGATCAGGAAAAAGGGGGCTGATTATAGCAAGATACAACTCAACAAAGCCCTGGTTCTTAAAGCACAACGAAAATATCCGGAAGCTGAAAAGATTTTGCGGGACCTCAAGATCTCCAAGGAGCGACGCCTGGGAAAACGTCATCAGGACTACGCAGATATTGAAAGTATCCTGGCTGCTCTATACATGGAGCAGGGGAAAACAGAAAATGTAGAATCGCTTTTGACGCACGCTCTTGATATCTATGAGAGCAAATTCTCAAACCATCATCCTGCTTACACAAGTACGCTTCGCACACTGGCACAGTATTACTTTTTAACGGACAACTTCACCAAGTCCTTGCAGACCAATGAACAGGTCAAAAACCTGATTGAAAACTACTTCGGAACACAACACCCGGACTATCTCAAGGTTGTCGAAGACATAGCCGTAGGACAGTGGAACCTCGGACAGATCGATAAGTCTGCAATCTCATTTGCAGAGGTCAACAACTTGCTCCTGAATCAAATTGACAAGTTTTTCCCGGCTATGAGCGAAAATGAAAAATCCAAATTTTGGAGTAAGGCCAGACCATCGCTGATGAAATTCTTTTCTTTTGTAGCGGAAAATCACGAAAGTCGTCCAGCATTGCTGTCAGACATGTACGACCTGCATCTGGCAACAAAAGGTATATTGTTAAGCTCCACCTCCAAAGTTCGTCAGGTAATACTATCCAGTGATGATGAATCATTGAAAAGTAGCTACATACAGTGGACGCGGGTAAAAGAAGAATTAGCTACTTACTATACGCTCTCTAAGCAGGAGATCAAGGAACAAAAGATTAACCTGGATTCTTTAGAGGCCGTTTCCAACAATCTCGAGAAAGAGCTGACCAGATCTTCAAATCTATTTGCTCAATCGACATCTACTCGTGCTCCGAAATCCTCAGATATTTCCAAGTCACTTCAACAGGACGAAGTTGCCATTGAGATTGTCCGTATACCGAAGTTTAAGCGAGTTTTCGAGACTAAAATATCTTATTTGGCTCTTGTTCTGGATAGCGATAACAAGATTAAGGCAGCCCTGTTAGAAAATGGATTGGAAATGGAATCAAAATATGCAAGTGCCTACAGAAAGTCTATCCAGTTTAAGCTAGGTGATCAGATTTCCTATCAAAATTATTGGGAACCCATCCACAAGTTGATTACCGGAAAGAAGAAGCTCTATTTATCCCTGGATGGGATATATAACCAGATCAACGTCAATACACTTCGTTTACCGGGAGGTTCATTCTTAAGCGATGAAACGCTCACGATTACAGTATCCAGCACACGTGATATCAAAGATATCGCTGAGCAAAGCGTCCCTCAAAAAGAAGTACTTATGTTTGGCTTTCCGGATTATGGTGGAAGTGGCAAAGTAGTTTCCCTACCAGGGACAAAGATAGAACTAGAAAAGATTGGCTCGATCGTCAAGCAAAAAGGACTTGCTGTCCATCAGTATATGGCTAAAGAAGCCAATGAGAAGCAGTTTAAGACAAAAGCTGACAATCCTGAGGTATTGCACATCGCCACTCATGGCTTTTTTCTGGACGACCTTCCCGAAAGTGATGAGGTGGTGTTTGGTGTAGAAATAGAGAAAGCGAGGGAAAACCCACTACTTCGATCCGGACTTATGCTCGCAGATGCGGAAAAAACGATTAATCAGTTGGTCTCACGTGAAGTAAGCTCTGCTGACAACGGAATACTGACAGCCTATGAGGCAATGACACTTAATCTTGATCAAACCAAATTGGTGATTTTAAGTGCCTGCGAAACCGGCCTGGGTGAAATCAAATCCGGAGAAGGGGTATATGGATTGCAACGAGCCTTCCAAATAGCAGGAGCGGAAACCATTGTAATGAGTCTTTGGAAAGTTGATGATGCCGCAACACAGAAACTGATGACTTATTTCTATACCGAATGGCTCAACAACGGTAATAAGCTAACTGCTTTTCAAAAAGCTCAAAACAAACTCCGTCAGGAATACAAAGATCCCTATTACTGGGGTGCTTTTGTGATGATGAATTAAGAATTGGATGGATTTCTCCTAACTCATCGTATGGCGGCTCAAATTGAGAGAAATCCTACCCTTCATATAAATGATGTCTAAGGAAATCCTCAAGATAGCTTGAGAGCAACAAATCAATACTTGTAGGCAATGGTATCCCAATTATCATAGCACAGGTGATAATCCATTTTCTTCAGTTGCCGAATGAGCGTGCGATATTTAGGGTCCCTCAAAACATGAATATGCTCAAAAATGATGAACTTAAATGCTTCTCTGGATAGGTCAATAGAAGAAAGTATCTCCACATCA
>JAHCMJ010000175.1 GCA_019192485.1 Cyclobacteriaceae bacterium HetDA_MAG_MS6
CAATTTAGCAAGCCCTACATGAATGACAAGTACCTAGCAGGAAAAGAAGAGCCGACCTGAAAAATATCAGTTGGATACGGTCAAGAAAATTAAACCTCCCCATTAAAACGGGAGAAGGTTTAAGGAAGCTCGTGATCACTTTCCAACAACGACCAACTAGTTGTCAAACCCACAGCAAAATTTCTCGGCAACCTGTCCACACCAAAAATAGCCCTGGAATGTGTCCCCTTTTCGGCAAGAACTTTAACAAATAGATCCGAAGCGCCATTGACCACTTGTGGCGAATCATCCCAATTTCCGATAGCCTGAAAGTACGCATCTGCATGATTGAGGCCCTCAACGTTTTCAAATCCAACTTTCTTCTCGATTTGTGCAAGCACATTTAGGGCGCAAAGTTGCATCGCTTTATACCCATCTTCTGTCGTCAACTCCGCTCCAAGCCTCCCTTGATAGTGATATTCCCCATTCTCAATAGGGAATTGGATAGCGACATACGCGATGTCTCCCCGCACATTTACAGAAACATAATTCCCTCCGGGAGTAGATATCTCCGGTAATGACAGATTGATTTCTTCCAACTTTTTGATGATATCCATGGATTTGCTTTGGCAACAAAACCAATTTTGATCTCCTAAAAGTTCGTAGTATGACAAAAATTAGTCACCTGCGGCATCTAACGTCTGCATCTCTTCATCGGTGACTGCGACCGATATTGCGCCTAGATTTTCTTGCAATTGCTCCGTTTTACTTACTCCTACAAGTGGGATCATTTTTGGCTGACCTGTCTACTTACTTACCGATTCAAAAAACCCAAGAAAGTTCTTATTCCTACCTTGTCAAGTGAAAAACGTAAAAAAGTCCGATTTTCGGCACTGTCAAAAACCGGGGGTATTGCAAACGCTTATCAGGCTTTACTCGAGGCCGAAAGTCGATCAAAATGATTCCGGACATTCCCATAGTAACCTCTAAAAGTCGGCAAAAAACGAAATCCCCTTCAAAGCTTGTATAAGCAACACCAAGGCCATGATAAAGTAAGCAGCGGAAAATGCTAACGTGCCTGCTGCACTGGTGAAAAGATAAAAACCAATGATTGGTAGCACTTGTAAAGCGTGCATTCCGAAAAAGTGAGCAATACGGAGATCGCCATGTGTAATACTCCAATTAAGCAACTTTAGGCCAGGTCCGCCATCCGTGGCACCTACAGTATGAGAAAGCTGTGAGCCCATCAATGCACCTTCGAAAGCAAAGACAACGAAGAACGTGATCCCCAAACGGATGCCCCAAAGATATCCTGGAGACAGCGTAGAGTGAGAGTCAGTGAAAAACAACAATCCAATATAAGCTGTGAACAAAGTCATCGCTGAGATCGCAAATCCCATGGTGGAGAACATCATGCTATGAAATCTAGTAGAGATATTGAAATGTGAAAGCTCTCCTTTAGATGCCTGCCAGGTAATGTATATAAGCTCAAAAGCTAAAACACCAATGACAACCCAAGTATAACCTATAACCAAGTTTTTATGATCAAGGTAATGGGTATACCAAGCCATGCTCCAAGCAAATATGGTGGTGGAAATGAAAAATTTACCTGGCTTAATCCACGCATTAATTCCTAATACTTCTGTAGCTGATAAGAAGTACATGATCAAGCATAAAGCAGCTCCCAGCAAGCACAGCCAGCCAAAAGAGACCAGGGGAATATTACGTAAGTAAAGTTCTTGAAGAAAACCCATTTACAGAAAAGAATTGATCGTATTACTCCAAACGATCCTCGGGCTCCTTTGTCTTTGACAATAATCATGAAACCAGGATAGCAATAGGTGGAACAGGTAAATTCTTAAGCGAAACAGTGAGCGCCCTTTGTGTTTAATGAGTCTACTGTAAGAGATCAATCATCTCCTGACGGAAAAGATCGAACTCGATCAAATCATTGTGGTGACCTCCGGGAATTTCATAAAAGAATGCCTTTCCAGAATTTAGTGATTCATACAGTCTTTTGCCAGAGGCAAATGGAACCAGTTCATCTCTTGAGCCATGAAAGACATAAATAGGCGCGGTACATTCTTGCAGGTTCATGAAATTTGGAAAAGCATACCTGGATAGATACTTAATAGGCAAGAAACTAAAGTGGGAGCCTGCAGCGTCAAGCAAGCTGAAAAAAGGAGTCTCAAGAACAACCATCCTAGGAGTGTTCTTTCCAGCAATATAGCTGGCCAAACCAGTTCCCAGAGATCTCCCAAATACGATAATCTCATCCTCTCGCCACTTGCCTTTTAGCCAATCATACAACAGTTGAGCGTCCTCGTACATAGCCTGTTCATTGTGATCACCTTCGCTTTTGCCATATCCGCGGTAATCATACATCAATACATCGTACCCCTGATCCACGTAGAATTCGGCTACCAATCCCCATCTATTTAGATTTCCGGCATTGCCATGGTGATAGTAGATGACACCTTTGGGATATTCTGCTTTGAAATAAAGTGCATTTAGTAGGACACCATCGTTTGTTGTCAGGAAGTGTTCTTCATACAAAACATTAAAGTCATACTGAAAATCATGAGACAAACGCTCCGGCAAAAAAATCAATCGCTCCTGGAAAAAATAGATCAAAATACAGACGAGCACATACAGTCCCAAAATTGCTATTAGCGTAATCTTCAGTAGGCTCATTTCCAGCTCTTTAGGTTACAGATTTTTTGTTTCATTCTGATACCGGTTGCATCTTCAAGGTCTCCTGATCCTTGCTCAACATCAGCGAAACGCTAAACCCTCCGTTAGTTTTCACTGCCATCTCTCCACCCAACGCTGATGTAGTAGCATCAATGATACTCCAGCCAAATCCTTTTTTAAAGGAGTTGCTACCGACACCATTGTCAGCATATTTGATATAAATCTCTTGAGGATTGCTAGCCATTTCCAAGGAGATGACTGGTTCTTCCGAACCGTCAAAAGCATATTTGAGACTGTTCGAAACCAACTCATGAAGAATCAGACCAACACTTATAGCAAGGTCTATACTGGTCTCCAATTCTTCGGTAACAAGATCAACTTTGGGTTTTTCCCCAGGGGCTACCGATCTGAGTAGTAATTGGAAAAGTCCATCAACGTAAGTATCCAGTCGTACCTTGGATAAGCTACTACTTTGGTACAAGTGCTCATGGATCAGTCCGATGGATTTAATTCTGTTCTGCGTCAGCAGCAGTGTATTCTCGACTTGAGTATCAAAAACTCTGCGATTTTGCATACTGATCATACTGGAGATCATCTGCAAATTGTTCTTTACTCGGTGATGAATCTCTTTGAGCAATGTTTCATTTTCCAAGTTTCGGTTTTTCAGCAACTGGTTCTGTTGATCCAGTTCGCGAGTCAGTTTGTCAATCTTACGGAAGCGAGTGTACAAAACCATGGCAAAAGCTACCACCAGCACAAAAATAACTGCACCCAAAACAATGGCTCGTCTTTGATAGGACAAGGCCAATGCTGCACTTTTATTGGCGCGCTGTAAATTTTCCACACGATCCGCGATAAGTTGATTCTCGAATTTTGCTTGGAACTCGTGGTATGACCTATCCGCCAAAGCCTGGTTCATCTTTTCGGTTAACGCGGTCCACTCTTCCAAATAGCCAAGTGCCTTGTCAGGCTGATCGAGGGATTTATAAATAGTCGAGAGTTGTTCGCATGCTTTGCGAATTCTTTGAAATGATCCTATTTCATGAGCAGTGTCATAAGCTCGCTGCGCAAAACGTAAAGCTTCATTTAGATTTTTCATTTCTATTTCACAAGAAGCAATCCATTGCAGATTATGTGCTAAGGAAGCGGGATGACCTAAAGAATCAGAAAGGAGTAGCCCTGCCCCATAGTGCTTTCTTGCTTGTTCAAAATTTCCCAGCTGAAAAGCAGCGTAGGCAAGTGATCCATTAGCACTTCCCAGAGAAGGAAACATGTAATGTTTTTGCAGAAGTGGGGTTGCTCTGGCATAACAATCTATCGCCTGCGCATAAAGTTGCCTTTCGGAATAACTGCGACCTATGTCATTCCACTCCAGACCAACGGATCCTTCACTTTCTGCATATTCGAACCATGTTTTGGCCTTTTCGAAGTAGTGGATTGCTGAATCATGTTCTTTTTTCAGTTGTAGCAGTTTACCCATCTCAGAGTAAGCCTCAGCTATTTGAAAGGTATCTCCTTTGGTTATGGCGTCTTTCAGTTTGCTTCGCCTTTCATACCAAAGTTGATCGACTACTTCCACGTTGCCATTGATGGCATCTTTGCGGCGGGTCCCAGTTTGCTGGTCCCGCAAAGAAGAATAAAGCACTTTGTACTTGATACCTTGTGTCAGGTAGTGGGTAGACTTTTCAAATTCACCTTTCGAGTCATACAACAGACCCAGGTTATTTGATACTCTCGATATTTGCGAGGAATCTTTTACACTCAAATACCAATTAAGTGATTTTTTGAGATAGGAGATTGCCGTGTCGTAACGAGCCTGGTAGTAGTGTAGTAGTCCGGTTGTGTTATTTACTTCGGCTATACCACGAAAATCACGCACTTGTAGGAAAATGTCACGGGCACGATTGAGTTGACCAATGGACTGATGGTACTGGGAGTGGGACCAATAGTTAACACCCAACATTTGCCTTGCTTCTCCTTCTAGTTGTTTCCAGGCCTCTTTCTTACACTTCCTCGCTATTCTATGGCCTAGATTTTCGGCTTGGAAATAATCAGTAAACAGTCTAAGGTTGGCGACTTCAAGCAAGTAGCGCACTTCGGAGGAATCAATCTCATCCACATTTACATCATACCACCGTTGTTGTGCCTCTGCGATAAGACCAATCAAGAAAACAAGGATGGTTGAGAGTAACCAGGGCCTGATGCAGGATGAAAATAAGCTGCACACAAAATCAATTTACCGGAAAATACCCGAAACTGGAAAATGAAGATAGATTTTCAACCTGATTTGAAATAGTGTCAGGTGATCACGTTGGTGAGTTCCGGTCTTTTGTTGCGAAGGTCTATTCCCCCCTCCAAAATGGATTTCAGATTAGTCAGGTAAAAAATCCAGCCTTTAGAATCCCCTACAAAATGATTGAGACGTGTCTCATCATCCGTTGGCAGATCACTTTCTACTAATTGAACAATGGTCTCACCGAGTTCTTCGTACACCGAAATAGTAACAGGGCATCCAAGCGAGAAGGTAAAGACCAGTCTATCTTCCTGGTTGGTGTCTAATATCCTACCTTTTTCCACCATATTATCAGGATATCCGTGCCAATACCATTCGTAGGTGTCCCCTTCCTGAATAAATTGGTCTTTTTCTTTGGTTTCACCATTGTTGTCCCTAAAAATTGCTTTTCGTAAAAACCAGGATTCCAGACCTGCGGAAGTTAGCCAGCTATCAATAGCGCTACGTTGCGAAGTAGCTACATTCACTCGCAACAAAAATTTACTCCATTGTTCGCTCATCATCTTTTCTGTCAAAGAAATGAATACACCCCCAATCCGATTTATCGAAAAATGACAATTTCTCAAATTAGTCGACTTCCGTATGCCGGAGCTTTGAGGGGGCCAACCCAAATCTCTTGCTAAACAGCCTGCTAAAAGAAGACAAACTTTCAAATCCTAGATGCAAGCAAACTTGGGTGATAGATTGGTTTGTTTTGGTGAGGAGACGCTTTGCCTCCTCCAATCGTAAATAGGTGAGGTACTGATGAGGTGTCTGATCATACGCTTTTTTGAATGACCTCGAAAAATGTGCTTTGTTCATCATGGCTACCTTCGCAATATCTTCAAGAGACAATGTCTGCCGGAAATGCCTTGACATCCACATTTTAGTTTGTGACAGGCGCTGATATAAGTCAATTCTCGTAGTTCTCCTGACGACCTGCAGATTTGCTGAAGTCCTCATTGCTTCATAGTTTTCTTCAATTAGGCCATCAAGAATATTCCGTATCAACATATCCGCTTTGAGTGCATTGAAAGACGCACAGCTACCGCCCAACTGCTGTAACAGGGCTAAATGTCTTGCTAGTGTCGCATGGGCAAAATGATGATGTTCGACCAAGCTGAAATCACTCGGATCCAACTCCGAACGCTCCGGACCGATCTCGAAGAGTTGGCTCTCAGCTACTAATTTGGCAAGTGTCGGGTTGAAAAACAACATAGCAACCTGGTTTTTCCCTCCCGGAAAATCCGCAGATAAGGTGCTTCCTTCATTGACAAATACAAAAGACTCTGTATCCAGGTCAACAGTTTTCCCATTGATGAGAAACTTCCCTTGCCCTGCGATCATGGTGATCAGTCCGAGCGCCGTGCGATGCGATGGATAGTTAAAATCAAATCCCTTACTGCCAATAAAGAGATAGTGATCAGCAAATTTTGGTGATCCTTTCGTGATGAGAGTTGAGTAGGAATGAGCCTCCTGCAAGATCATATAGAAATATAAGGTTTTGCTAGGAGAATAGTAGAATGGATAGGTTAAAGATGGGGGAACGACCGGTGAAAGTCGCAAAACGATCAAGACTTATCTCAAAAACGCCAATTGGCCGATCCCCAATCTTCCGATAAAACTTGTGATGACAAATATGATCCGCTCCTTGAAAAATCCCAGGAACGTGACGGCTACAAAACGTCTACTTTTCACCCGAAAAGGCAAATACTCTTTATCAACTCAACGTCTGCAAAAACACCTCTAGCTTTTCTTCTTCTGCGAGACCGATCTTCTTCTTGAGGCGATACTTGGCCATCTTCACACTATTGGACTCTATACCCAGGATAGACGATACTTCAATATTAGATAGGTTGAGCTTGAGCAAGGCACTGAGTCGTTTTTCATTAGTAGATAATTGAGGAAACTGATCGCTCAGCGACTGAAAAAAATCGTGGTGCACCTGACTGAAAAAATGATTGAAATTATCCCAGTCCTTATCTGATGATTTGCTACGTGCGATTACTTTGATGATACGAGAAAGAGAAAGATTTGATCTTTCCTCATTCGCCAGGCCACATTTTGCTTCGTCCTCAATATCTTGTAAGATCTGGTTTTTGTTGAGCATACTCAATGTATGGTGCGAGAGTTCATGCTTCTGCATGTCTACTTCTTTGGTCAGCCGCTCATGATCCAGCGCCATTTTGGTCTGCTTCTGTAGTTGGCGAGCTCTATAAGAGTAGAAGATGAGGCCCATGATGCCGATCAAGGCAATACCAATACTTGATCCCCAGTAGATTTTCAGATTATCAATCCTATGCTGAGACTCAAGTCGGTCAATTTCCTGCTCCTGCTCCAGGGTCTCTATCCTGATGCGCAGGTTGGCAAATCGACGTTGCGCATTTTCTTCGTATAACGAATCGGCGTAGGCTTGCGAAATCCGACTATAAAAAAGGGCGCTGTCCAAGACTTCTTTCTTTTCGAAAAGACCAGAAAGCATGTCAGCTTGTTGTTGTACTCGTAGCTTGATCCCAGCCTTTATGGCCATAGCGAAGGACTCACGAGCAAAATGAAGTGCGCTATCCATTCGCCCCATATCTTCGTAGGTCAGTGACAAACCTCGAATAACCGTTAGTAATTGCGACCTCTCTTCGATACTCAAGGCTATTTTATAGGATTTTTCATAAGCATCCAACGCCTTTTGAAACTGTCCTCTGGAGTGGTGAAAGTCAGCCAGATTTCCATACCCTAATGCCATGTTTCTAAAATGCTGATTCTCCTCAGCAACTGATATCCCTTTGTGGTAGTAGTAAAGACTACTGTCAGCATTGCCCATCTCATCAAAAACGACGGCTTTGTTGATTAAAACACGACTTACATTGCGTACATCACCGTACTTCATATCAAGAGCGAGTGTTTTGTCTGCAAATTCAAGGGCTTTGTCGAATTCTCCTAATCGGCGGTATACCAAGCCTATGTTGTTAAGGTCCGGGGCTAATTTCTCCTCTAGTCCATTAGCCAGTTTCTCCTCATAAGCCTTCGTGAAAAAGGTAAGAGCAGTGAGGTAGTCATTCTGTTTTGCATGTATCACACCCTGGTTCCTAATAATATTGGTTCGCATGGCAATATCATCAGCATCGATAAGGTCTAATGCCTTTTGGAGAAAGTCACTGGCACGTTTAAAGTCCAGTAAATCCATATATACCATACCCAAGTATCGATAGGACAGTCCCTGGAGGTGTTCATCTTTTGGGTTGATAGATTGAGCTCTTTTGAGGAGGAAAATAGCTGAATCTTTTCGATCCAGCTCGTAATGAGCTCGTGCCAGATTGATCAGGCTCTTAGCTTGATGCCAGTCATGATCCATGATCAAGCTGTTCTCCCAGGCTGTGACAGCTACATCAAATGCTGACTCCGCATCTCGAACACGAATGTCTTCGAAATACTGGTATAGCGAATCTAATTTTTTCAATGGTAGGATGTGCTGTGCTAAATTGAGCATAGCATAGCAGGGATGCGACAATTATGACCCTCATGTGACAAAGACGTTGGCGACTATTAGTTGGTTGAAAAAGTGAAAATAGGAATATACTTGACTTATTTCAAGGAAAGCCAAAAAATTTACCTGAGCCTACTTGAATTCTGACCTGGCTCTGAAATACGAAAAGCTAATAACCGTGGCTATTGCACAGGTATATTAAATACCTGATTTAGATCTTTTTTCCAGGCCTCTCCATTTTAGTTGCGTAACAGCCACCACTGCTATGCACGGTACTTATCTGCAATGTTATCAAAAAGACATTCCGTGATCGTTCTTCAACTCAATTGATACTTGATCGCCTTCCTCACACCTTTTCTGGAAGTCGTAAGTCATGATCTCCTTGCCGAAAGTAGATTTTAGTTTCAGCAGATAATGGCTTCCCATGAAAGTAACATCTTCAACAATCAATGACGCTCCAGGCTTTTGTTCAAAAATGATGTCTTCCGGCCTTACACCGACAATAGACTTGCTATTCAGAGGTTGATCTGGGAAATGCTGTTGAAACTCCTCCGGAGAGAAAATATTGATCGGACCGAAAAGTTTTGCAACCTCAACACTAGCGGGTGTTTGATAGATTTCTTCTACTCTTCCCAACTGCTGCACTTCTCCTTCTTGTAATACCAATATCCGATCTGCTTGCAGTGCATCTTGTGGCTGATGAGTAACTAGGACCACGGTAGTGTTGGTTTCAGCGGCAAGAGATTTGATCTCGCTCAAGGCCAGAGAAGAATTGATCACGTCTAAAGCACTAAAGGGTTCGTCTAGCAATAAGACTTCGGGTTCACTTGCCATTGCCCTGGCGATAACCAATCGTTGGCGCTGGCCTCCTGATAGTTGGCTGGGACGCTTTTTTCTAAAAGGTGTCAACGAAAAAAAATCCAGCAGGATCGCTGTTTTTTCCTCTTTGAAGTCATCATTGTAGCCCAAGAGTGCATCGCGAATGTTGTCCTCCACGGAAATCTTAAGCCGTAAATCCAAGTCTTGACGGACGACCTTGATCTCTTCATATCCAGGTACCAGCCTGATATCCGGCCCCTCCATTTCTTCGTCCTTGAACAGCACTTTCCCGGAATCGGGATTCATCAATCCTCCCAAAATGTTGAGCAGAGTAGTCTTACCCGAGCCACTTGGTCCCACTATAGCCAGGAATTCTCCTTGCTGAACAGAAAAACTGATTGAACTAAGAGCCAATTCATCAGAATAACCCTTCATTACTTGCCGAATAGTGAAGACATTCATGAGTGAGCAATTATAGTCGCAGGAAATTTCTCCAAAGCACAAAAAAGGATATATTTAGGTATGACTGATCTAAATTTTATG
>JAHCMJ010000176.1 GCA_019192485.1 Cyclobacteriaceae bacterium HetDA_MAG_MS6
TCCGTCTGCAAGGTCTTCTGCTAGGGTGGGCATTCTCCATTGGTCGTTGACCACTCTGATCGGAGAGCCTTGTTCCAGATTTTTCTTAACCCACAGGATAATATTGGACCTGCTCATGTCATGAGCTATACCATATACTAACATGGTACGGGCGATGGCCCACCGTATAGGACTGCTCTTTATAATCTGCTCTGCGTCCAACTTGCTTTGACCATAGTAGCTCAGTGGGTTTGGCTCGTCCTCCTCGGTATAAGGACCCGCTGCACCATCGAAAATGAAGTCTGTAGACAAGTGAATCAAAAACACATTTGAAAGATCACAGGCCTTGACCAGGTATCTTACCGCCTCTACGTTGAGACACCTACAAAGGTCCTGATCCCGCTCACAATCATCTACCTGCGTCATGGCTGCCGTATTGATGATGACATCCGGACGTAATTGATCCACGATAGATGCGACCTGTTGCTCATCAGCAATATCCATGGTATGATAAGTATAGTTACCTACCGGATTGCGATTGGTACCTCTAGCGGTGGCAATTACGTTTTTGCGCGGATCAGTTGAGAGCTTTTGGACAAGCTTTTGTCCCAGGAGCCCATTAGCTCCCGTGATCATAATCTTCATGGGATGGCTACTTGCTATTTGGATATTGGTATCCGTATTTTTTGCTGATCTCTTTTTTAGGCATGGCTTCTACTTCCATACTGAGATACAGGGGGTCAATGGGTTTGTCAGCTCTCCCGGTTTTTACGGAGGCTATTTGATCAATCACATCTAATCCTTCCACGACTTTGCCAAAGACTGTATAGGCGCCATCCAGGTGTGGAGCTCCGCCCAAAGTAGTATAAGCACTTAATTTTTCAGGATCGAAAGGCTTACTGACACTGATGCCAAGTTCCTTTTCAACAATTTCTTTATTGGCTAGAGCCAGATTATTCATTGCCTCAATATCATTAGCTCTTTGCAAGTCAATGAATTGCTGTAAGAGATCTGCATACTTATCCATCTCCAGGCAGGTGCTGATACCTCGATTGAGTGCTACTTGATCTGTCGTCAATTCGGCTTCGGAAAACTGTTTGCCATGCACGATATAGAATTGGCAGGACGATGATTTTTTTTCGGGGTTGACCTGATCACCCTGTCTAGCAGCTGCCAAGGCACCTTTTACATGCCAAAACTGGTCTACGATTTCGGCGGGAATAAGATCAGATGGATTTTCCTGCTTTTCTTGTTTTTCGTAGACATCTCCTCCTTGTATCATGAAATTCTCAATGATGCGATGCCACTTGGTACTATCATATTGACCGGATCTGGCCAACTCCAGGAAGTTTTGTTTGTGCAATGGGGTCTCGTTGTACAAGAGTACTTTCATGTCTCCCAGAGACGTATGTATCGTTACAATGTAGTCCTTATTGTCATTGCAAGATGCGAGCACAAGACCGACTAGTACAATGGTGAGAAGCTTTTTCATATTTAGAAGTGGTATAAGGCTGTAAAAATAATAAGGTCAGATTTGTGAAGAGCCAGCAATGGATATTTTATCACAAGTACATTTCAAGTCATCTCTAACTTGATTTGCTTCAAGATCACATCCCCTCCGGAATCTAGCACGTCCTGTGCTAAACTAACTCCTACTTGTTCTGGAGATTTTCCAAGCGCTGATCTGCGAATCATTTGCTTTCCGTCTAAACTCACGATTCCCCCTTCAATACTGATTTGATTTCCTTTTTTTTCGGCCATGGCAAAGACAGGGATACTACAACCTCCATCTACTGTCCTGAGAAAGGCACGTTCTGCAAGTAGGACATTTTCGGTATCGGTATCGTTGATCGTTTTACGTACCAGATCTATCTTCTTAGGGGTCAAATCACAATGTGCCTCAATGGCGATGCTACCTTGTCCTACTGGAGGAATGAATTGGGAAAATGGCATTTCTGCCCGGATCATATCATCGTACTCCATCCGGTGTACTCCCGCATAAGCCAGGAGCAAAGCATCGCATAATCCTGAACGCATTTTTTCAATCCTCGTTTGCAAATTGCCTCGGATATCGACAGTCTCGATGTGAGGATAGTAATACTTCAGCAGGGCAATTCGACGAGTCGAGGAAGTACCGATGGTAAGGGGCTTAGAAAGGTCTATTTCAATATCGCTGACTATAACATCATTGGCCTTTTCTCGAGTGGAGAATGCGATGAGTTCAAACCCCTCTGGTAATCTTGATTGCATGTCTTTGGCACTATGTACCGCAATATCAATTTCACCTATTGCTAATTTTTCCTCAAGTTCCTCTGTAAAAACACCTTTGCTCCCAATTTTAGAGATCGACACGTCCAGTACTTTATCTCCTTTGGTTTCCATTGTGATTAGTTCTGTGGAAACTCCTGTAGCCTCAAGCTTTCGAGCTACGTATTCCGCTTGCCATAATGCCAGTCGACTTTTTCTTGTTCCTATTTTGATCATCTTCATTGTGGAAGGCCAGGTGCTGGGCTAGACTTTTTTTGCGAGCAACTTTACGATTTTGATGGAAAGGTTCAGGTGCAATATCCTAGGGTTTGCATTCCTTTCCAGTTGCATAGTTGATTCGTTGAGCCATTGATACAGTCGCTCCAATTTTTCTAGTGGCAGTGCCTTGCTAAACTTGGTCAAAAATTCTTTCTCTTCTCCATCCGTTTTGGCTAGCTCGTCGTTTCCTCCGCCTATGATTAGCGTATTTCGGATGATGGTGATAGCATGGGCGATTAGGCTTCTTTGTCGGCTTTTGCCCGACTGGGAAAACTCTTCACTCATTTTGCTTAATGCCGTAAAATCTCTTGTGAAGCAGAGCCTCATCCATTGCTGGAACTCTTGATAAGCGAGATCTCCAGCATGGTCGAGGTGGCCTATAGCTTCCCCGATGTTGCCTTCTGCAAGTTTAGCGGCTTGCTCGGCTTTTGCCGCTTCAATACCTTGATCCTCCAGATACTGCCCAACCTCCAGGTCTGAAAATCCGGGAATAGCCACTAACTGTGCCCGTGATAGAATGGTAGTCAGGAGATTTTCATAATTATAGGTGATGAGAAAGTAAAGCGTCTTCTCCGGAGGTTCCTCTAAAACCTTTAGAATAGCATTGGCTGCGGAGGAGTTCATCTTTTCAGCGTACCAGATGAAGAGGATCTTGTAGCCTCCTTCGAAGGATTTCATGCTGACCGTCTTGATGATTTGGCGGGCGTCTTCTTTGCTGATTTGGTTTTGTTTATTGTCTGACCCGAGATGGTTGACCCAGTCTTCCAGATTGCCATAAGGTGATTTAGAGACAAACTCTCGCCATAGAGCAAGGTGCTTGGCATTTTCCTCAGACTTCGCAGACGGTTTAGGATAGAAAAAATGCACATCCGGGTGGATCAGCTTTTGCATTTTATGACAGCTGGGACATGTTCCACAGGCATCTTGCTCACCTTTGTTTTCGCATAGGAGATAAGTTGCATAAGCCAACGATAAGGTCAACCCAGCACCGCCCTCCATTCCACTAAAAAGTTGTGCATGCGCCACGTGATTGTTTTCGAATGCATGAACCAACGACTCCTTGAGTGAATGATGTCCTGGGATATCTGCGAATTGCATGGCTATTGTTTTTCCCAAACTCTGTGAGGTGCACTGAGCTCAAATACTTTTTTCAAGATCGTTTCCTCTTTTTCATCTAATACCTTGTCACGTCGTGCCATAGCTAGTTTTGCTGTTTCAAAAGCCTTGCGTGTCTGATAGGTCACAAAACCTGCTGATCCACCCCAGGCAAAGGACGGGATGTAATTTTTGGGGAATCCCTCTCCATAGATATTAGCTGAAACGCCGACCGTAGTGCCGGTATTGAACATCGTGTTGATACTGCACTTGGAATGGTCTCCCATGATCAGGCCGCAAAACTGTAATCCGGAATCATAGAAACCATCTTTTTGGAAGTCCCACATTTTGATCTCTGCGTAGTTGTTTTTGAGATTGGAATTGTTGGTCCCCGCTCCCAGGTTGCACCACTCGCCCAGCACGGAGTTTCCCAGAAAGCCTTCATGTCCTTTGCTGGAGTAGCCTAAAATTACAGAATTGGAGATTTCACCTCCGGCTTTGGTAAATGGCCCGATAGACGAGTCTCCCCTGATTTTGGTACCGATGCTAATGATGCTCTTCTCGCCAAGGGCAAAAGGACCCCTAATTACTGCATTCTCACTGACCTCACTGTCTTTCCCTAAGTAAATCGGTCCGTTTTCCGCATTGAGAATAGCAGCTCTGATCTTAACACCCTCTTCCAGGAAAATGTCTTTGCCATATGTAATCGTGTGTGGATCGGTGATCTCAGCACTCTGGCGACCTTCAGTGATCAACTCATAATCCTGGCGTATTTCTGCACCAGCAAGCCGAAACAGATCCCAGCAGAATGAGATTTTGTTAAATTCAGCATCAAACCTCTTTGTTTTCAAGGAGTCAAGAATTTTTTCGTTCAATACCTCAGCATTGATCCGTGCTCCGAGAAAGACCGAATCAGAAGTAAGTTTTTCACCTGGTAATAGGTCTTTCAGTGCAGCCACTAGATTGGGATTTGGGCAGATGGTTGAGTTAATTACTAACCAATCTGAAGCTTGAGCCATCAGATACTTGGGTTGCAGATAGTCTTGGGTCTGTACCTCCACAAAACCCTCACCAAAGTATCTCTCCCACTTTTCGTGTAGGGTCATGATCCCTACTCGTAAGTCACTAATCGATCGGGTATATGTGAGCGGTAAGAGTTGCTTCCAGTCTATATGGAAGTCAAACAGAACTGTGGTCATGTCGCAAAAATAAAACCTTCATGATTGGGATTTGGAAAGGACGTTAAAACTTTCTGAACGCCTACGGATCATGGGATAGACACTGTCTAATAACAAAAAAAGTCTTTGGGGCGATCCCAAAGACTTTTTGCTTAATGCGATAAGGGTAATCTGAGATTACTTCTTGTAACGTCTGTTGAATTTCTCCACTCGTCCAGCAGTATCCAGGAAAATCTTCTTACCTGTATAGAAAGGATGTGAAGCAGAACTTACTTCTATTTTTACTAGTGGATAATCATTGCCATCTTCCCATTTGATTGTCTCATCGGAAGTCATGGTAGATTTAGTAAGAAACTTAAAATCACTAGAAGTATCTAAGAAAACAACCTCTTTGTACTCTGGATGTATGTCTTTTTTCATGATCGAAATCTTATTTCCTAAAAAAGGATTGCAAAGATAGGAAGTTTTTTATCGAAAGCAAACCAGGGGATTTCAATAATTTTAAGGCTGTGAAGTATTATATCTCTTTGTTTTCACTAGCTGTCGCAGCAAACCTATTTGCACAGAGTTCTGATCTGCCTGTCAATCATGATGCGTATTATTTACTGGACAGATTGCATGTGAAAGGAGATCATAAGATGCATACTACTTTCCGACCTTATTCAAGAAAGTCTTTTGCTCCGATTCTATCAGCTCATCAAGGGCTAACAGCGAGCCAGGCATTCAACCTCCAGTACCTCCAGGTTGAAAATCGTGAATACACCGAAGACACTACCTCCAAGGCAAAAAAGCTTTTTTGGGGAAAGTTTTATCGATTTCGAAGTGATGGACTGTCCAAGCGTGATGCGAACTTTGATTTTCACCTCAATCCTGTTTTACAGCTATCGCTAGGTTACGACTCCGGGATCGGTAAACGCACGTTTATCAATACTCGTGGTGTAGAGATGAGGGGAACGATAGACAACAAGGTTTCTTTTTACACTTTCGTTTCTGAAAATCAAATTGAATATCCACAATATGTAAAGGATGTCGCTGATACTGTCGGGCTAATTCCCTACGAAGGCTTTTGGAAAGAGTTTGATGGGACTACCACGGATTTTTTCAGAGCAACAGGTCACATTGATTTTAATGTCAGCAAGCATATAGGTATCCAGGTCGGTTATGGTCGCCACTTCATTGGCAGCGGTGAGCGATCATTGATCTTGTCTGATTTCTCGAATAACTACCCTTATCTCAGACTGAGTACCGAAATATGGAAGTTTAAGTATACCAATCTCTTTGCTGAGATGATTGGCGATGTAGGCACATTTTCCGGAGGGACTCTTGGCACGGGTTCCTATACCAAAAAGTTTTTGGCCCTTCATCACTTAGATATGCGTATCACACCTAAACTACACATTGGCCTATTCGAATCGGTCATCTATGGTAGACCTGATTCTATCGGGGGCTCGAACTTGAGGTTTGAGTACATGAATCCTGTCATTTTTTATAGGGCACTGGAGCAGCAGGATGGTAGTTCTGATAATGTTATTATTGGAACAGACTTTAAGTGGAAGGCCTGGAAACGAGCATTGCTCTATGGCCAGTTTGTGTTGGATGAGCTGATCATAAGCAAGTTTCTAGCTGGAGATGGTGCCTGGGAAAACAAGTATGGTGTGCAGATAGGCATGAGGTATTATGATTTCGCACTTTCTGATCTTGATTTGCAGGTAGAATACAACCTGGTGAGACCGTTTACCTACGCTCACCAAGACCTATACACGAGCTACACACATTATGAACAACCATTGGCACATCCCTTGGGCGCTAATCTGACTGAGTTGCTTATTTCCGCTAGATATCAGCCTAGCCCAAAACTCACACTAAAAGCGACATTACTAACTGCGCAATATGGAAATAACATTGCCGACTCCATCAATGTGGGCAGGGATCCTTTGATATCTTACAATGATCGTGAAACTAATGAAGGGTTTGATCAAAACGGTGGAGTGAAGACTAACTTACTATTGGGGAACGGTATGGCCTCTTATCAAATAATACATAACCTTTTCGTAGATTTGAACTATACCTGGCGACGAGAGGAAAGTCCTTCCATTTCCGTAACCAACACTACCTCCACCTTTTCGTTTGGGCTTCGCTGGAACATCGCCGCTCGCAATTACTTTTTCTAAATGAGGACTTATCTACGTATTCTGGGATTTGCCCGGCCACTTGGTTGGATGATACCTCAGTATGCACTGCTTACCGTACTACATGTGATCTTCAGTGTCGTCAATTTTGCCGTGTTGATCCCTCTCCTTGAAATCCTTTTTGATCAGCAATCCCTACATCATGCTGTCTCCTACCCTGAGTTTGCATGGTCCATCGATTATGCCCGGGATCTTTTCTATTACTACTTCGGAGCTATCATACTAGAGTATGGCAAGCTAGCGGCATTACAATTTGTATGCGGTTTGATAGTAGGTTCCGTTTTCCTATCTAACCTTTTCAGGTATCTGGCGTCGCTTTTTTTAGCAAGGGCCAGGGTCAATATCGTAACTCGGATGCGCCACGAAGCATTTGAAAAAATGGCCAGCTTGCACTTGGGTTATTTTTCAGACGCAAGGAAGGGCGACATCATTTCCAGGATCACTACTGACATTCAGCAGATCGAACTAACAGTAGTCAACACCTTAAAAGTACTTTTTAAGGAGCCACTGCTGATTATGGGCTACTTTGCTTTTCTATTATACATGTCAGTTGAGCTTACAGTTTATACCTTGTTGCTCATTCCGATTTCAGGAGGGCTTATAGGCTATATCGCCAAGAGGTTGAAAAAAAGGGCGACCAGAACACAAGCATCTCTTGGACGGATGAATACCATACTTGACGAGACTATTTCCGGAATGCGGATCGTTAAGGCGTTTTCGGCGCTTGGTTATGTCCTCAAGAAGTTTAGATCTGAGGTCAATCACTACGGGAAGCAGAGCTACCAGATTTCAGTCAGACAGAACCTAGCCAGTCCGACATCAGAATTTTTAGGAGTAGCTTTCATGTCGTTGCTCTTGTTAATAGGTGGGCAAATGGTGCTCATGGATGAAGCACCACTCCAACCGGCGGAGTTTATTGGCTTTCTGCTCATGTTCTCACAAACTTTGCCACCCGCAAAGGCCCTATCCAATGCCTTTAGCAATCTCCAACGTGGAATAGCTTCCGGCGATCGCATCTTTCAACTGATGGATACCAGGCAAGAGGTGAGGGAAGCACCGGGAGCAAATGAGTTAAAAACTTTGCAACACAGTATTCGCTTCGAATCTGTGACCTTCAGGTACGATGATCTGGATATACTTAAGGATATCACACTGGAAATCCCAAAAGGGAAAATCATCGCCCTGGTAGGACCGTCCGGAGCCGGCAAGTCGACATTGGCTGATTTGATTCCAAGGTTTTATGACCCAACGGCTGGCCGTGTCACACTAGATGGAACTGATCTTAAAGCATGCAAGGTTGATGAGCTAAGGCAGATGATTGGTCTGGTCACTCAGGAATCTATTCTATTCAACGATACGATCTATAGAAATATAGTATTTGGCAATCCGGATGCCAGTGAGGAAGAGGTATTGGCTGCTGCTCGCGTTGCAAATGCACACGATTTTATTGTTAGGATGGAGGACGGCTATCAAACCAATGTCGGAGAATCCGGGGCTAAACTATCTGGTGGACAGCGACAGCGGATCAGTATTGCGCGAGCCATCCTAAAAAATCCACCAGTACTGATTATGGACGAAGCGACATCTGCGCTGGACTCCGAATCCGAAAAATTAGTACAGGAAGCCATCAACCATCTCATGCAAAATCGGACTACGATCGTGATTGCCCATCGGTTGAGCACCATTCAGCATGCGCATGAAATAGTTGTCATGCAGGAGGGGCAAATTATACAGCAAGGTACACATGACAAACTGATGAGGTCCGGAGGCCTATATGCCCGGCTCATCGAAATGCAATCCGTTTGATCTGTACATATTCCCATCCAGCATTTAATTTTCTATCTTACAATTCTTTGCGGTATTTTTCCCCAAGAAAATGAGTACCAGCAACACACTAGTTCTTGAAAGACCTGAAAGTGGGCTTACTCCTCAATGGTATGGAACACAACCGCTATAGTAATCAGATGAAAAAATTTAAGACTTTTTTCTATCCTATATATCTCGTCGTCATTGTACTGGTGCTACTCATATCCTTTAATATTTACGAGGCACTTGAACTTTTTAAAACCTGGGGTTGGTTCAAGTATTTTTCAGACTTACCCTATATGGGGAGAAATTTGATGGTATTCCTGACCATACTGATGGCAATCGAGTTGGTCGCAGAAAACATTCATCTCATGAAATGGCGAGGAAGAATCTCGGGATTGCAGAAAGAAGTCACCGAGTTGAAAGCCAAACTTTATGACAAGTCACAACAAGAGGCGCAGCTACCGGCTTTTGAAGAACCGACGGAAGTTGATGAGCCCGAAGTCGAGGAGGATGACGATGATGATGACTTTTGATGGATAAAACTTCCATTATTCGATCAGAATTGCAACAGGCTGCATCGGTTCTACAAAATTTCCTGAATAATGATGAGAACCTACTGCAAATTCAGCATGCAGCGAAATTTATAGTTGACACTATTCAAAACGGTGGCAAAGTAATAGCCTGCGGCAATGGTGGTTCACATTGCGATGCCATGCATTTTGCTGAAGAGTTTACAGGGAAATTCAGGGAAGATCGGAAGGCATTACCAGCAATAGCGATAGCTGATCCGACTCACATTTCCTGCGTATCCAATGATTATGGTTTCCAGTATGTCTTTTCCCGCCATATCGAAGCACTTGGTTTTCCGCAGGATCTCTTGTTAGCTATCAGTACGAGTGGCAACTCCCCCAATATCATCGAAGCACTTCACGTCGCCAAGCAAAAAGGGATGAGCTCCATTGCGTTGACAGGCAAGGACGGCGGACAACTAGCAGGAATGGCTGATGT
>JAHCMJ010000177.1 GCA_019192485.1 Cyclobacteriaceae bacterium HetDA_MAG_MS6
AGAACTCCGCGGTCGTAATCCTGCATGACACCAGCCACAATTTCCGAGGCAGACGCACTGCCGTTGTCAATTAAAACTGCCATAGGTATCTCTACATCTACAGCATTGGAGGGGGCCTGATATCGCTTGGTCCATGATTCGAGTTTCCCTTTGGTACTTACTATCTCTCGACCTTTTGGCACAAAGACGTTTGAAACATTAATGGCTTCCTCTAATAAGCCGCCGGGATTGCCACGAAGATCCAGAATGATTTTTGTCGCCCCGTCTTCGCTTAATTTTTTCAAAGCCAATCCTACTTCTACACCTGCTTTGGTAGTAAAGTCTGTCAGCCTGATGTATCCCACATTTTCAGTTACCAAACCGAAATAGGGTACATTGCTAATAGTAATCTTCTCCCTTTTCAAGTCCACATCAAATGTTACGTCCTTATTCAGCCTTTTGATGGTCAAAACAATATCGCTATTCGACTGACCTTTTAACAATTGGGAGATACTACCAGAGCTTTTGTCTGCCAGATCGATCCCATTGATTTTGAGGATCTGATCACCAATTTTCAACCCTGCCCGATCCGCTGGTGAATCTTTGTAAGGCATAACTATGGTATTGACTCCGGATTTCTTATCTACAATGGCTCCGATCCCACCATACTCGCCGGTAGTAAGTGTCAGATAATCTTCGATGTCATCCTCAGGTATATAGGTGGTATAGGGGTCCAGGGTCTTGAGCATGGCACGTATGCCCACTTCCACCAACTGATTGGGATTGACCTCATCTACATAGAAAGCATTGACTTCCTTAAAAAGGGTGGCGAAAATATCCAGGTTTTTGACAATCTGAAAGTGGCGCTCATTCCGAACGGTGAAAGCAACACTTGAAATCAGTAGGATGGCAGGAATCGCAATCTTCAATACTCTTTTCATTATTTATTCTTTCTTGGTCTTTTGTAAACGTTGGAGGAGCCTTATTAGTTTGTCCTGTATCTCCTGGAAGGGCAGCAACTCATCCGAAAGGTAAACAATCCCAACTAGAAATTTTTGATCGCTTTGGAGCAGGTGCTTATTGGTTCTGTAAGCCTCTCGTAACCTTCTTTTGATCTTGTTGCGATCAACAGCCCTTTTGTGCTTTTTCTTAGAAACTGTGATCAAGACCTGATGACAATCGCCCTCATAAGATTGATATCTTAGCAACAAAGGGTATAAATAAAAAGAGGAACCATTTTTGAAGAGTCCCTCGATTAGCTTCTTACTGCTTAGCCTTTCTTTCTTTGGAAAGGCATGTGACCGTGGAGTGGCTGACGCCATCGTCCAGATTATTTTTTGTGCCTTCTCTCGCTAGAGACGCTTAGTTTTTTTCTTCCCTTTGCCCTTCTTCTAGACAGCACAGCACGTCCACTCACTGATTCCATTCTACTCCTGAATCCATGCTTGTTTTTTCTTTTCCTCAATGATGGCTGAAATGTCCGTTTCATCTCTTTGTTTTCTTTACTTGAAAATGGAGGGCAAAAGTAGAGATTTAAAAGATTTTAACCAAAGGCATGCTTAAATTAATTCAAACCTCCACACATTCAATCTACTTGAAATACTTCTTCCTTTATGGCTTGCAATTGGGTCGCTTCCATCCTTGGTCCGAACTTGGCCACTACTGCGGAGGATGTCTTGCTAGCCAAGGTCCCCGCTGAAGCCAATGTATGTCCGTGTGTTATCCCATATAAAAAAGCACCTGAAAACATATCTCCTGCACCGGTGGTATCTGTGGCAGCGACTGGATATGGCTCAATATCTATAAAGGTATCCCCATCCCAAATCATGGCGCCATTCTTTCCCTGGGTGATCACAAACTTAGTTGCTGCTGCCTTCAATGCTTCTCTGGCTTCGGCAACTGAATCCTTACCCGTATACAGCATTGCCTCTTCTTCATTGCAAAAAAGCAGATCTACGCCTTCTCCTACTACCTCGGTCATTTCATCTTTGAAATACTTGACCATGCTAGGATCAGAAAATGTCAAGCTCACTTTTATTCCATTATCCTCGGCTATCTTTTTGGCTTCCTTCATAGCCGCTCGCCCGGTTTCAGAGGCAATCAGGTATCCTTCAATAAACAAGTACTTCGAATCGAGCAGCGCTTCTTCCCTTATTTCATTGGTAGAAAAGTCTGTGGTGATCCCCAGAAATGTATTCATGGTGCGTTCGGCATCAGGAGTAATCATGATCAATACCTTACCTGTGACTCCTTCGTCCAGGTCATTTTTGTCCAGGTTAGTATCTACACCATTTTCAAGAAGGTCTTTTAAGAAAAAATGACCATCCTCATCATTTGCTACTTTACAGGAGTAGAAGCACTTACCTCCCAGCATACTAGTTGCCACAATGGAGTTGGCCGCAGATCCTCCGCCTTCCTTTTTCTTGATACCTTTCTTAGCAGCATCCAGTACTTTAAGTTGACGTTCGCCATCTACCAGGGTCATAACTGCCTTTTCAACACCATTGTCTTTTAAAAATTGATCGTTGGTTTCGATCTCATAATCTACCACTGCATTACCAATGGCATATACATCATATTTCTTCATGCTTACTTTCTGTAACCGCTTGAGCGTTATCTGAATAATTCGAGCGCAATATTAGGGTAATCTGTGATAATGCCATCCGCACCCCATGAAACAAGTTGTTCCATGTCTGTGGCGTTATTCACTGTCCATGGTATAACTGCAATGCCCCTTGATTGTAGTTGCTTCACTTTTTGCTCACTCAATAATTTGTAGTAACAACTATAAATAGATGGTTCAAAACCCAGTACTTGAAGGTTTTCCTCCCACGGAAGTTCGTTTTCGATGAGTACTGCTAGTTTGACATTTGGATAAGATTGATGAAAGTAGCGAAGTATCCGGAAATCAAAGCTCTGAATAGTGATGCGATCCCAGGCCAACCGGTTGTCAACAAATCTGTACACAAGATCTGAAAAGTCAGACGGTACGGGTTGATAGAGGGAATCTCCTTTCGGATCGCTTTTCAGTTCGATATTGAAATTTGGTGCTGGTTTACCGTGCTTATCGCAATGATCCTCAATGGCGGTGATTACATCTGAAAACAATGGCTTGGAGACCCTCATGGTTTTCTGCTGCGGAAACCTGGGATTGCCAAGGCTGCCGCAATCAAATGCCTTCACTTGGTCATAAGTCATCTGATAAATATTGAGCAACTTCTTCTCAGACTCTTTAATAAGTCTTCCCTGATAATCGAGACAGATATCGGCATTGAAGTAGGGTTCATGGCTGACCACGAGTTGACTATCTCTGGTCACACATAGGTCTAATTCTAACGTAGTAACGCCTAAATCTACTGCTTTTAGAAACGCAGGAATTGTGTTTTCGGGGAGCAAACCTCTCGCTCCTCTGTGTCCTTGTATGTCAAGCATTTTTACGTTGTCAGTACAACCCCAACAAAGCAATACGAATAGTAGTGAGCCAAAATAGTATCGCATGGTCATGAAAGGAAATGGATACGTGTAAATATATAGTTAAGCGTATCTCTGTTGATCACCATTCGATAGCAGTCCGAGTTGTCTAACTGTTCTGGAGCATAACCTGTTTGTTGTAGGTACTTTTTCGAAATGTTTTTGTCAAACCAGTGGACAAGGCTGATGTTGCCATCCTCGATCTCGATACAGGTTATGCCTCGCTTACCAATCACTGTGCCTGAGTTGAATAGACAAGGGATATGAAAGAGGGTGTTGTACACATAGTTTTGAAGGTTGTGATCTACATTGGCTTTGTGATAAGATAACAACTCCTTCTTATGTGACTTGATAAGAGATTTGATGTCGGATTCATCCTCTGGAGGCGCAATATTGTACTGGCGGCATAACTGCTCAATCTTGAATTTCAGTCGCTCAACCTTGTGCAGTGACTCAAACAATGGTCTATGGGTATGACCAATAATGGACATTACTTTTCGATATACGGAATAATGATATACTCGCTTCTCAATATTGTACTGCTTTTTGCTGGAGTGTGATACTGAATAATTCTTGATGCCCAGGGGGTTGGCAAAATACTTCAGTGTAAACCCGACCAGCTGATTCCTTTCCTGGTACTTTTTACTGGCCTGGTGTCCGTGAAAAACAAAGATATCTTTCCCCTTGTAGTCAAATCGCTGACCTTCGGTGAGGTTGTAGTCAAAAGGCAACTTGTCTAATACTGACAATTGCAGGTCGTGATTGCCGATGGTCTTGACAAGCTTGTCGTCATTGGCAAAGTCATCGAAAAGCTTATATATGGGTTTCCATTGCTCGATGATCTTTTTGAGGGGAAAGCGCTGTAGCTCCTCCACATCCCCATTGAGCAGCATGGAGAAATCTTTTCTACGGTAATACCGATCAACTACTTGCTCAAATAGACTAGCATTTCGTTTGAAATCATCCGTCGAACTACCGTCTCCCATGTGTAGATCACTGAAGATAACCCACTTACTTTCGTCATCAAGCTTTTCAGTTGGTGACTCGGACATCAGCTGATCCAATTGCTTGTATACAATCTTATTGGTGACCTTCAATACATGTTTCGTTTAGGCTACCAGGAAGGCTGCACCGAACACTCCTGCACTATCTCCTAGCTTGGGTTTAAGTATTACGGTATCTAAAGTAGTATTGAAAACATGTTTTTTGATCTCCTGAATCCCCTCGGTATAAAGCAAATCAATATTTCCAACACCCCCTCCAAGTACGATGGCATCAGGGTCTAAGATATTGATAACTACGGCAAGCGCTTTGCCAAACTGTGTTAAGAGACGATTAATTGTATGTGAAGCCTGCTCATCTTGCCCAGTCAAATGTCTTTGGTACAGGTCTTTGAGCTTGACTTGTTTACCAAAGGTTTCGAAATGATATCTCTCCAAGTTCTTTCCCGATATGACTCGCTCCACACAACCCACCTTGCCACAGTAGCATACTCCACCTGACTCGTCTAGAAAGTTGTGTCCCCATTCGCCGGCAATTCCTTGCCGCCCGTTGATCACTCGACCGTCAATTACGAGCCCCCCTCCTACACCTGTGCCCATGATGACACCAAAAACCACCTGAGCATCAGGAAGCTTATCCCTCACAATGCCCATCCTTGCCTCGGCCAATGCAAAACAATTAGCATCATTTGCCATCTTTACCGGAAAGCCTAACTTAGTCTGAAGATCATCAAAAAAAGGACGGTCATTTAGACTCGTTGTGTTACTGTTCTTCATCGCACCTGTGATCGGATCCATAGCTCCAGGCGTGCCTATACCGATCTTTTCCGGGGCCAACCCAGACTGCTCCTTCATCTGACTGATCAGTAAACTTATTCTCCCTATGATATGATCATATCCTTGATCTGCTTCGGTAGCTATCCGCTCCCGAAGTAACACCTCAGGCTCTTCGGCACTTTTTAAAATGACACCTTCAATTTTGGTGCCTCCAAGGTCAATTCCCCAAATTGGCATTGTTAAATATTTTATCTGATTTATTTGACCCTGTACAGGGTAGATTCCCAGGGCCGTAAATTAAAGACATTTCCCTGATATGAATGTCCTTCGGAATAATTGGACATCTCCCGGGACGGGTCAAGGATTTCAAATTTATCATTTGCAGCGAACGAATGTGCCCTTTCACTGAAATTGACCAGCACCAAGAAGACAGATTCTTCATCCCACCTCCAGTAAGCGAAGACTTGAGCATGAGACTCATCTATACATTCATAATCTCCGTACACCAGGGTCAGGTTGTCTTTTCTAAAAGAAATCATTTGGCGGTAGAAATTCAGGATGGAGTTAGGCTCATTTTCCTGATCGGCCACGTTGATCTTCTCGTAAGATGGATTCAATTTAATCCAGGGGCTACCAGTTGTAAAGCCTCCGTTCAAGTCCTTGTTCCACTGCATCGGTGTACGGGCATTATCTCTACCTTGCCGATGTACGACTTTTAGGAGCTGATCCAGATTTTTTCCTTGTCTCTTATATTCTTTAACGATATTGGTGATCTCTACATCATCATATTCCTCGAAAGAGTCAAATGCTACATTTGTCATCCCGATCTCATCTCCTTGATAGATATAAACCGTTCCTCTGAGGGTATGAAGCATCATGGCTAGTGCTTTCGCGGATTTTTCCCAGTATTCGGCATCATCGCCAAACCGGGATACAATCCTGGGAAAATCATGATTGCCTAAAAATATACTACCCCAACCTCGATCTTTTAGTCTCTCATCCCAGCGACTAAATATCTCTTTGAAACGAACAAGATCGTATGGTACTGGGTCAAATTTCCCTTCTGGCCCATGGTCGATAAACATATGATCAAAATGAAAGATCATGTTTAATTCTTCTCGACATTCATCAACATAGTCTAACCCATTTTCCAGATCGATTCCGGGCCCTTCGCCGACCGTCATTACATCATAGTTGCTAATGACCTTCCGATTCATTTCATTTAGAAACTCATGTATACGAGGTCCGTTGGCATATACTTTTTTGATGGTCTCGTTGAACTCTCCAAATGGTGAGTCAGCATAACCGCCCTTGGATATCAGGGAAATCACATCCATCCGAAATCCATCAATGCCTTTGTCCAGCCAAAATCGCATGAGATCATGGATGTCCTCACGGACCTTTGCGTTATCCCAGTTGAGGTCAGGCTGCTTACGGGTAAATAGATGTAGGTAGTATTCACCCGTTTGTGTATCATATTCCCAAGCATCTCCTCCAAAAAATGATTGCCAATTGTTGGGAGGTGTTCCGTTGTCTCCTCTTCTCCATAAATAATAGTCACGTTTAGGATCATCTACGGATGATCGCGACTCAACGAACCATTGGTGCTCATCAGAAGTGTGATTGGCTACCAAGTCCATAACCAAGCGCATTCCACGATCGTGAGCTCCCCGCAATAGCTCGTCAAATTGCTCCATTGTTCCAAACTCCGGCAAGATTCCACGATAGTCACTGACATCGTAACCATTGTCATCATTTGGCGATTTGTATACGGGACATAGCCAGATGACATCAATATTCAGGTTTTTGATATAGTCTAGTTTCTCAATTACTCCAGGGATATCCCCGATTCCATCCCCATTGCTGTCTTTGAAGCTGCGAGGGTAAATTTGATATACCGTCGCCTCTTTCCACCATTTCCTATTCATTCTGTTATGCTTGTGTAATCCAATAAAACTGATAAGGGGCAAGTTCCAATCCATGCCAATCGCATGACAAAGCTGCCCCGGTGTACTTATCTTTTAGTCCGCTTTGCACTATGAAATTTTGTTGATTCAGTACATCAACATGCAAAAATTCGCGATGGTCATTGAGGTTAAAAACCGCCATAGACCGATGTTTTCCCCAATACCTGACAAACACAAACAGATGCTGATTGCCCGAGTCAACTATGTGAAGATTGTTTGCATCTCGAAACTCCGGTGATTGCCTTCGAACGGTTATCATCTTACTTATTGATTGGAAAATATTATACTCGAGTGTACCCTTCACATCTACATTCTTCACTAGATCCCAATCCATCTTTGGACGATGCATCCATCGATTATCATGTGCCTTTTTTTTGTCTTGCTCATAGGAGTAATCATTGATCAGTCCTAACTCGTCGCCCATATAAAGCAACGGAATACCTCCGAAGGCCATAATAATAGCATGTAGCAAAATGATTCTCTTAAAAGCCAGCTCCTGCGCATACTCGTCTTGATTACGTAATGCTTTTTCTAAACCAGCCAGTGATGCTAGGCTGCCGGAAATTCTTGCGTCGCCGTTTTTCTTATCTTCCATAAATGGCCTGCCACTAGCAAAAGACCAGTCGATCGCACCTGTCAGAAAATCTATTATAAATCGTCTGTGACCCGAGGCATCGTATCCAGCTAAAGTGGCGTGATAGTCTTCATATCCCAGCCCTATGTCGTCATGGCAGCGTACATAGTTGAGCCAGGTAGTGCCAAGAGGTTTGCCTGGTACATTGGATAGGGAAATATGAAGTAGTCTATTGTTTTTCGTTGCTATCGACTCCCATAGCAAAGTCATTAGCGTGGCATTATAGGCCAGATCGCATTCATTACTAAAACCTTGATTATCTCCAAAATATTTGACAATCTCATGTGGCGCCACGATAGCTTCGGCGAGAAAAATCGTGCCAGGAGCAACTACCTGCGCACAGGCTTTGAGGGTCTGGAGTAGCAGATGTGCTTCGTCGAGATTCTGACAACTTGTGCCTAATTTCTTCCAAGTAAAAGCTAACGCGTCGAGGCGAAGAATATCTACACCTTGGTTGGCAAGAAATAAGAGGTTATCCAGCATCTCAATGAAAACTTTCGGGTTGGAAAAGTTGAGATCCCACTGATAGTCATGAAAGACCGACATTACCCACTTATTCAGCTCTGGTACATAGGTAAAATTTCCTGGGGCTGTCTCCGGAAAAACCTGTGGCATGCTCTGCTCAAACTGATCTGGAGTATGTCTATTATCATAGAAGTAGTAAAAATCCTGATACTCCCGCTCTCCTGCAATGGCTTTTTGGGCCCACTCATGTTCATTGGAAGTATGATTAATAGCCAAATCGAGCATCAGATATTTCCCTTGTTGGTGCAGTATCTTGGCGATCTTTCTGATATCGTCCATGGACCCCAGTTCTGGGTTCACCTCTCTATAATTAGACACAGCGTATCCTCCATCATTATTTTCTTTGGGGCATTTGAGCAATGGCATCAAATGAATGAGGTTGATGCCTAGCTTGTCGAAGTACGGTATTTTCTTTTGGAACCCTTGGAGATCATTGGCAAACCGATCCACATACAACATCATCCCGGCAAGCTTTTCGCTTAGAAACCAGTCAGGCGCTAACTCACGATCCCTATCCATCTTTCTTAGAGCAACTGGCCTTTTTTCATAGGCATCTGCAAGACGATTGACCAATGTCCCTAGATGATCCCATACATCATCTCTGAGTGGATATAGCTGGTGGAAGTAGCTAAAAATGGTATGAAAATTGGCTGATAGCCGGATCATGAAATCTCGATCTAAAGACGCTTTGCCTCGCTTATTGAGAATATCCGATAATAGCCTTTTTGACGTAGGATTGTACAATGTTACTTGATCAATTAAAAGAATTAAAAATCACTCGCTGCGATCATCGCCTGACTCAATGTGGCTTCTTCCTGAGACCGACGTAGTGCGTCCCATCCAAGGCATCGCTGCATCTCGTCACAGATCGGTGTTATCAGCTTCGGGATAGAATTGATGTTAAAATACAATCGTCCTGTTCTCCGCTCAAAAAAATCCAACAGCGTAAAAACTGCCTCATGCTCTAGAGTAAATGCCAGCTCAGATAAGGCTAGATTGACCTCATTGTCTCCACCAAGTTCTGTTTCTAGGAAAGTCAGTATCTGGTTAGTCTGTCGCCCGTAATTCCCAACTAAATACTCTGCATACTGATCAATACCATAATCTGCCAGTTTTTGCCGGATTTCATTAATGTATTGATCTACTTCCTGACCGGATTTAAAAATACCACCCCCAAGAATAATATTGTCGGTAGCACAGGGCTTGAGCTGAAGGTCCCATTCATTTTCGGCTTTTTTAGCGACGCGATCGATGATCCTTTCTGCCATCTTCCTGTAACCTGTCAGCTTACCTCCGGCAATAGACAACAGTCCAGAGGGTGACTCGAAAATCTCATCTTTCCGGGAAAGCTCCGAGGCAGACTTACCTTCCTCTTCGATCAGTGGTCTAAGGCCGGCCCATGTCGATTCCACATCATCCATGGACAGC
>JAHCMJ010000178.1 GCA_019192485.1 Cyclobacteriaceae bacterium HetDA_MAG_MS6
TTTCTACTAGCAGTGAGTTTAGGGTATTTTCTCGCTCGTCATTAGAGCCTGGCATCTGCCCTCTACCTCTTGACCGGCCTATGGCGTCTATTTCATCGATAAAAACGATGCACGGTGCCTTCTCTTTAGCTTGCTTAAATAAGTCTCTCACCCTTGCTGCACCCACGCCGACAAACATCTCAACAAAATCCGAGCCTGAAAGCGTGAAGAATGGAACTCCCGCCTCACCAGCGACGGCTTTTGCCAAAAGGGTCTTTCCTGTTCCGGGAGGGCCTACAAGTAGGGCGCCCTTCGGAATTTTACCTCCTAGTTTTGTAAACTTGGATGGGTTTTGAAGGAAATCAACTATTTCCTTGATCTCTTCTTTTGCTTCTTCCAGGCCGGCAGCATCCTTGAAAGTGATTTTTACCTTATTCTCCGCATCGAATAGTGCTGCTCTTGACTTGCCAATATTAAATATTTGACCACCGGGGCCAGCTCCGCCTGTCATTCTTCGCATCAGAAACCAAAACCCTAAGATGAGGACAATAAAAAAGCCATATGAAAAGAAGATGTCTGAGAAATCGGACCTTTCTGTGATTTTATAGCTAAATCGTTGCTCCTCAGGGAGCTTTTCCATGATTCGGTCAAAATCGTCGTCGAAATTGTCCTTACTCAGGATTTGAAACTGATAATGAGGGCCACCTTCATTTTGAAAAGGATTTGATTGCTCCAGTTCTATTTTATACTTTGTATTTTGGAGTGCTTCTTCTTTGAGTGTAACCTCTACAAGATCTTTGTTTTTGATTAAAACGACCTTCTCAACATCATTACTAAGTACCATCTGCTCAAACCTTCGGTCAGTGATGGTCACTGCTGAGTTAGTCTTGTTGAGGTAGGTAAATCCGAAAATAGTCACTATCAGAATGATGATCACCCACATCTGATAGTTACCTCTTCCAGGTCCACCACCTAATATATTCTTTTTCTGTCTCGGTTTATCCGCCATTACTTGTCTTTCAAATATCTAATCTAAAACGCTTTATCCTTGATTTAGTTCTAATCTTGAACCTGTTCGATCTTAGCATCACCCCATAGTTCTTCCAACGCATAGAAAGACCTCTTTTCTCTGTTGAACACGTGAGCGACTACGTCAACGAAGTCGATTAGTATCCATTCTTTGTTTTCTCGGCCCTCCCTTTTCCATGGGGATTGTTTCAAGGATTTATGAGCTTGCTCTTCGATGGAGTCTGAAATTGCATCTATTTGTGTGTCACTATTACCTGAGCATAACACGAAGAAATCTGCTACCGCATTTTTCACTTCTCTCAGGTCCATTACAACCACCTTTGAAGCCTTCTTTTCCAACATTCCCTGCACTACTGCCTCACTCAATCTTTGGGATGAAATAGCTTCATCTTGCACTTTACCCATTCAAACTGGTTTATCTATTTTTACTTCAAAACTACTAAATATTAGTTGCATAAATTCTTTGCCAAAACCCTCTTTCTGGGGAAAAAAGCCATTTACCTGACACATTGTCATTCTACCAATGACGAATTACTACAAATGATCAATTCTGGTCGTGTTCTGGAAGGCATGACAATCATTGCTGACTTCCAAGCCAAAGGGCGTGGTCAGAGAGGTAATTCATGGGAGAGTGAACCTGGGAAAAACCTACTTTTTTCCTTTCTCTTAAGGCCTCATTATTTACAAATCCAGGATCAGTTTTTTTTAAACAAGATCGTGTCATTAGGAATCCTCAGGTCGCTACAGAGAATAGGTTTACGCAAGGTCAGGATCAAGTGGCCTAATGATATCTATGTAGATGACTGCAAAATTGCAGGTATTCTTATAGAGCTTTCTATACAAGGACAGCGGATGGAGCATGCAGTGGTTGGTATAGGGTTGAATGTCAATCAACATGATTTTGACACGGTCGCCGCTACATCTGCTTATATAGAGTTGGGTATTGAGTTGAATAAAGATAGTCTGTTAGAAGATGTGCTAAGGGATATCGAGTATTGGTTATTGAAATTACGAAATACTGGAAGGCAGGAGATTGACGAACATTATTTGCAAAATCTCTACCGGCGTGATGAAGAACACTCTTTTGAGGTATTTGGGGAAGAAGTGTTGGGGATCATCCAGGGAGTAAACGATAGAGGTCAACTACAATTGCAGACATCTGCTGGCGTGCGAAGCTTTGGATTGAAGGAGATCATTTTTATTCGCTAGTTCGAGAACAAAAACTTAACTTTGCGCCTTTAAATCAGATATAGATGACTGAGGAAAAAGAAAAATTCAAAGTAAAAGACATTGCCCTGGCCGATTGGGGTCGAAAAGAAATTGAATTGGCTGAAGCGGAAATGCCCGGTCTGATGTCCCTTAGGGATGAGTATGGTAGTAGTAAACCCCTGCAAGGAGCTAGAATTGCTGGATGTTTGCATATGACCATCCAAACAGCAGTTTTGATTGAGACATTGATCGAACTAGGCGCTGAAGTGACATGGTCTTCCTGCAACATATTTTCCACTCAGGATCATGCTGCAGCGGCTATCGCTAAAGCGGGTATACCTGTTTATGCCTGGAAAGGGATGAATGAGGAGGAATTTGACTGGTGCATTGAGCAGACGCTGTTTGCATTTGAAGGAGATAAACCTCTCAATATGATTCTGGACGATGGAGGGGATCTGACCAACATGGTGCTGGATAAATACCCAGAGTTGGTGAAAGACATTAAAGGACTTTCTGAAGAAACTACTACCGGGGTGCACAGGTTATATGAGCGTGTAAAAAACGGAACGTTGCCTATGCCGGCCATCAACGTGAATGATTCGGTTACCAAGTCGAAATTTGATAATAAGTACGGTTGCAAGGAATCTCTTGTAGATGCGATCAGGAGAGCTACGGATATTATGTTGGCAGGCAAAGTGGCTGTAGTTGCTGGATACGGTGATGTAGGAAAAGGTTCAGCAGCATCCCTAAGAGGTGCTGGCGTTCGAGTAATCGTTACAGAGATCGATCCTATATGTGCTTTACAGGCTGCTATGGATGGTTTCGAAGTGAAGAAAATGGTGAATGCCATCCCTCGTGCGGATATTGTGGTTACCACTACAGGTAACAAAGATATAGTTCACGGTGAGCACTTCAAGCTGATGAAAGACAAGACTATTGTTTGCAACATAGGTCACTTCGATAATGAAATCGACATTGCCTGGCTAAATGACAATTTTGGTGATTCGAAAGTGACAATCAAGCCACAAGTAGATCTGTACAACGTTGATGGAAATGATATCATTATATTGGCAGAAGGGCGTCTCGTCAACCTGGGATGTGCTACTGGTCACCCATCTTTTGTAATGTCAAATTCATTTACAAACCAGACTCTGGCACAACTGGAGCTATGGACAAATAGTGATAAGTACGAAAATCAAGTATATATGCTACCAAAGCATCTTGATGAAAAGGTAGCTGCGCTGCACTTGAACAAGATTGGAGTAGAACTGGATACTCTTACAGAGGATCAGGCTGATTACATCGGCGTTGCGGTCCAAGGTCCATTCAAGCCTGAGTACTACAGATATTAAATTGAGAGTGGGACTGTTTCACTAACGTCAGCCCATGAATCTCCTTATTACAACTGCACAAGGTGGAATCGCTGGTTCCACCTTTTCTATTTTATATCTAGCTGAAGGACTCACCAGAAGAGGTCATGAAGTGACGTTAGGCTGCAAGCGAGAAATGCCGATTTGGGACCTTGCGCAAGATTTGGGTATTGCTTGTCAGGGGATGAGTCTTCGAAGCAAGTTTAGCTGGACTGAAATTCAGCAATTTGCTAGGGTTGTGAAGGAAAGTAATATTCAAATTGTTAATGCCCAGTCCAGTATTGATCGATATTTATCCGTTTTTGCCAAATGGATATTCAGACTCTCTATAAAGATCGTTCATACCCGTCGCCAATATCCTCGAAGTGTTGGAGGTCTTCAAAACCTAGTATATGTAAAAGGCACAGACAAGATTGTTGCTGTGAGCTATGGAGTCCGAAAGAGATTATTACAAACAGGGATTTCTGCCGATCATATTCAAGTGATTCAAAATGGTATTGACCTAGGCAAGCTTGAGCTTATCAATGACCATACCCAGGATCGTTTGCGGATGAGATATGAAATCAAAGAGGGAGAATTTGTTATCGGTTGCGTTTCCCGGCTCAAAAAGCAGCATCAGCTTGTTGAGGCATTGCATCATGTGAAAAGGCCTTGTACAATTTTGTTTATTGGAATTGATCAATGCAGTGTACCAGAAGATATTGGTTTTCCTGATCATCACACGTTTCATTTTTTAGGTAAGATAGATGTTGCAGATGTCATGAATTTTTATAGGCTAATGAATGTGAAAATTCTACCATCCATTCGTGAGGGCCTCAGTCAGTCTTTACTAGAGGCTATGGCGGTAGGTACCCCAGTCATTGCCACAGATGCCTCTGGCAATCCCGATCTTGTCCATCACCGGCAAACCGGATTGCTCTACTCCGATGGCCATATACAACAATTGGCCAGATACATTAACGAGCTTATCGAAGATGAGGCGCTAAGTAATACTTTGAGTAGGACGGCTAAGCAATATGTAACCAAGAACTTTCATATCGATCGGACAGTCGACGCCTACGAGGATTTCTTTGTTAATTTACTCAAGCGATGAACTTCACAACAGCAACTTTATTACAACTGCGTGATAATATCGTTGGTGGTAGCCTAAAACGAAGGGCAAGCAAACCTTATATGAAGTATCGGGAGATGATCATATTGGAGGAAATTTTTAAAAATTTTCAACCTGCTACAGTGCTAGAGTGGGGAGCAGGCTACAGCACTTTGTATTTTCCCCAAATGATTCAAGACCTAAATCAATGGTTGAGTATCGAAAACTCGTCGGAATGGGTAGACAAGGTTACCACTAAGAATCATAACCGAGCTGTAGAAGTAAGGTATATTCCTGAAAACACGAATCCATGGACCGATGAACACAATGATGGTAGTTACGATGACCTTCGGAACTATGTAGACTATCCCTCTGAAAAAGCTCCTTTTGATTGTATTTTGATTGATGGCAGAGCGAGAAGTGCATGTCTGAGAAAGGCTTTTGAGATTATTAAAGACGAAGGCATCGTTATCGTTCATGACGCTAATAGAGAATACTACCTGGAGCATGCAAATGTCTTTAAGGAGAAGATACTGCTACAAGATTACAGGCGTACCGCAGGAGGTTTACTAATAGTATCTAAACGCCAGTGCATCAATGCCGTTATTGATGTGAACAAGCACCAAAGGAATTGGGGCCGGATCAACAATGTAATAGGCAAAGTTTTGTCCATTTAGCACTATGAGCCAAAAAGTTACTGCTATCATTCCCACCTTCAATGAAGCTGAAAACGTAGCAAAAGCACTGGAGTCAGTCCAATGGGCAGATGAGGTGCTGGTAATTGACTCTTTTAGTAGTGATGAGACCCTCGAAATAGCCAAAAGATTTAATGCGCGAGTCCTACAGCACGAATACAAATACAGCGCAGCTCAGAAAAATTGGGCCATTCCCCAAGCCAGCCATGAGTGGGTATTCTTACTAGATGCGGATGAAGTGGCTCCAGTCGAACTGGCTAAAGAGATTAAGGACTTAATAGCAAACGCTGACAAATCCGCGTATTGGATAGGTAGGGATAATTTTTATATGGGTAAGCCAATCAAGTTTAGTGGCTGGCAAGGTGACAAAGTGATCAGGCTATTTCAAAGAGATTGTTGCAGATATGAGGACAAGCACGTACATGCCGAAGTAATAACTCAAGGAGAGGTAGGTGAGTTACACGCCAAAATCACACACCATACCTACAAGTCGTTCGCTCACATTCTACAAAAGATTGACAGATATACGACATGGGGAGCATATGATCGCGTCAGTAAGACTAAAAAAATCACACTGTTTCATTTATGGGTGAAACCTACTTACAGGTTTTTTAAATACTACATCCTAAAGCTCGGATTCCTTGATGGGAAAGTGGGGTTTATTATTGCTTTCTTATCGGCCTATGTAGTATTCATTAGAGCAGTGAAGTTAGATCGAATACAGTCAGGTGAGAAGTTTGAAGAATAGACTCTAATCCACATTAAAAATGGATAAATACCTTGTTCGTTGGTTTTTTAAGTCAAACCTCGAATCATCGGTAATTGCCGAGGCAATAGCTGTCAGCGCTGCAGGATCAAGATCAGACAAAAAGCTCGAAAGTGATCCCATATCATATCCGATAGACACCGATATGAACTCATCAAGATTAGCCAGTGAATGGGGCAATAGGAGAGGCTTTTTAAAACCAAAAGCGAGATTAAAGCTTCCGGAAATTTTGGAAGTCATGTATTTCTCATAATCTTTTACATTGGGATGTAATAGCGGAGCTACTGCATGACAATTAGATACTAGGCGATAATAGGTATCCTCATCAATAAAACCCTCAAAGAATTTAAAATGATCAGTCAATCCAGCCTCTTGTACCTTGTCTTTTATCATGGGCCCATCTCTGAAGGTACTATCTCCTAAAACTATAAATTGGATATTTTTTAATGCTTTCCCCCGTAACTGATCTATCAGTCCTAGGTAGTCACGTCTTTTTTGCTCGATATTGCCAGGAATAGCAATGCTTATGGATATCTGATCCTGGCTTTTGGGGGTATAAGTGGTAAAATAGATTGGATAAAAGTAGTTGCCGACTTTTGTTTTTTGCTTGGTTGCATGCACAAAAATGCTCTGGCTTAGAACCATGTATTTAGAAAGTCTTCTGGAGATGAGTTTTTGAGAAGTAGACCTTTGCAAGTCAAGCAATTCATGCAATACACCAGACTGATGGATAGAGCTGGGGATCAGATAAGTGAGTTTTAAGATTTTGCTGCCTTTTGTCGTATTGAAAATGACATGTGTCACTTTATTGCCCTTGAGGAATTGTCTGATGTGCCATAACTCTATTAAACCACTTATTCCACTTTTTCCGTGTATCGTAAGAGCTCTATCAAACTTTGTGATATCCAGTATTTTAAGATGACGATGCAGTCCAACGTAGAAGATTTGGTCAGCATGGCCGTGAAGCATTCGAAGGTGGGAGGGGATTAGTTCGGTATGTCCCTTACCTAATTCGATGATGGCAACACTTTTTGGGGCCTTCATTCCTTCAATAGCTCGCGATAAACTTTGATCGTCTTTTGTGCCATGATTCCTTTCTGAAAGTGAGCCACACGTTTGGAAGCATTACCTGATATTTTTTTGGCCAATTCTGGTGAACAGATAACTCGGGAAAGCCCATCAACAAAGCCATCAATATCTCCTGGGTTAACCAGGATGCCATTTTTTTCATGTTCAATCATTTCAGGGATACCCCCGGCACGAGAAGCAATGACGGGGATACCACAAGCCATAGCATCCAGGATGCTGGTGCCGAGACCCTCCGTTTTAGAGGTAAAAAGAAAGTAGTCCAAGGACCTCAGAGCTTCAGCGATGTTCTCTACGAAGCCTGTGAGGATGACATGATCTTCAATATGCTTCTCACGAATATACGTTTCGATAGGTAATCTCAGCGATCCTTCTCCCATGATAAAGAATACAAGGTCTTTTCTGCTTTTCAGGAGTAATTCGGCGGTATCTATAAATGTGAAATAATCTTTATGCTCAGCTAATGCTGAAGTATTACCTATTAATTTCTTGTCTTCTCCTATCTGGAACTTTTTCTTCAGAAAATCACTTTTAGCAAGTGAGAATTTTTTGAGATCTACTCCACTATGGATAGTCGTGGCGACCTCCGGTCGACGTAAATCCGGCGAGATAATATCAGTAACAGCTTGACTTACAGATAGGATACGACGTATCTGGCTGTAATTGTATTTATACTTACTGAATACATTGTTTTTTATCGCAAAATCCACTCGTCTTGAGAGGACCATGGGTATTTCTAAGCCAAATAGTCCTGCCAGTACACCTAGAGTGTGGCCCTTCGATGTGTGCATATGTAGGATATCAAAATTGTTTTCCAGACATAACCTTTTGATCTTAATGATTGTCTTTAGATCATATGCCGAGCGGAAGGGAAGAGCCCGATGTGGGATACAGTGCTTTTCGCAGAACCTATGCATCTCAGACCCTGTCTTGCAGGCAATCTCCGTGTCAATTTGGTTTCCGATCAATTCGTCAACCAGGTAAGCAAGCTGTTGTTCTCCACCTCGCCAACTTTCTGCGGTGCTCAGATGTAGGATTTTCATAGGTCCGTCTGAAAACATTCTGGTACGGGAACTCGGTTTTGTTAATAAAAAGGAAATTCAAAAGTATTGAAAAAGGCTGTGTCCAAATACGAAGGGGTTTAAAACTAAGCCGCTCAAATAACGTACAAACGTGTAGGTACATCAAAATGTACCTTTTGAAGTAATTAGGAGAAAATAGATATGCAAGAAGTACTCATCAATAAAATGGAGGATAAAACGAGTAGATATGAATACGGAGAACGAGAGCGTATCAACATATTCAATGAAGAGTTTCTTCCTCATCTGGATGCGATGTACAATTTCGCTTATAAGCTGACATTCGATGAGGATGATGCCAAAGACCTTGTACAAGACACGTTTTTAAAAGCGTATCGATTTATCAGCTCTTTCCAGAGAGGTACAAACGCCAAGGCTTGGCTTTATCGTATCCTGAAGAATAGTTTTATAAATGATTTTCGGAAAAAAAGTAAAGAACCAGCTAAGGTTGATTATCAGGATGTAGAGAACTTCTACAATTCGGACGATGTTGATGAAAATACAACAGTTGATCTCCGCGTAGATACGGTCAAGGATATGATGGGTGATGAAGTTACCAATGCCCTCAATGCTTTGGCTGTGGATTTTCGAACAGTAATTATACTATGCGATCTTGAAGGATTTACTTATGAAGAAATGGCTAAGATCCTGGATATTCCTATAGGTACTGTCCGATCCAGACTGCACAGGGCACGAAACCTCTTGAAGGAGAAGCTAAAAACCTATGCTGATAGCATGGGATATAAATAGATTAACTTTATTTGTTGATTCAATAAATCTGGATAGATGGAAGAAAAGTCGGATAAGTCAGACTGTACTGAGTTTTACAAGTGCCTGACCATATTAAATCTGATGCTGGACGGGGAAGCTAATGAGGAAGAAGAGTCCTATTTCAAACTACACATGGAGAGTTGCATGATATGCTTCGAGCACATGAAAGTAGAAACTGAGATCAGAAAACTCATTAAATCCAAAATTCAGAAACAGCCAGTGCCCGAAGATCTTGAAAGGGATATCCGGGTCAAAATTCAGACGATCTCCCAGAGTTGATTATTAGACCTATATAACTTTTCAAAGTGAAGGTTGGACTGTTTTTTGGCTCTTTCAATCCTATTCATATAGGCCATCTGATTATTGCCAACCTGGTATACGAAACATCTGAAATTGAGCAAGTGTGGTTTGTGGTTTCTCCGCAAAACCCACTGAAGAAAAGTCGCAATCTGCTACATGAGTTTGATCGATATGATATGGTCAATGCTGCTATTCAGGAAGACTTTCATTTCAAGGTCACTGATATAGAGTTTGGCATGCCCAAACCCTCCTATACCATAGACACACTCGCTTACTTGTCAGAAAAACATCCTGAGCATGAATTTCGACTGATCATTGGAGAGGACAACTTGGTTAGTTTTCCAAGATGGAAGAATTATAAAATGATTCTTGATACTTATGGTCTTATC
>JAHCMJ010000179.1 GCA_019192485.1 Cyclobacteriaceae bacterium HetDA_MAG_MS6
GCTTTTTTGTTTCCTGGCTTTTCGAGATTTTGTCCCTAATAACTTTCTTCTCGACCACGATAACTTTCTTCAACTTACTTTGGCGCCCTACGTGGCTCTAAAAAAGATCAAAAAGTGCCTGTACTAATCTTAGAAGCACTTTTTCAATAAATCATCTTATCCATAGAGCAAAGCGATTTGGATAGAATAAAAGCTTGCTTTCGCTACAAATATTATTCACTAACATTGATCTCATTTTCAAAGGTTCATGCCAGCTTTAGATTTCTCAGCGGTGGCGTTTGCTTAGGAAGTTTGTTGCAAAAAATGGACTTTGAAAATAAGATTAACCTACTCACTTTCAGGATGGCGGAATCGGGATACCCACACCAGGGTATCCCTTCCTTTTTTACTGAATTGCATAATTTTCAAGCTATTTTTGCGGTCCAACAATTTCAAGGGTCATGGGTTTACTCAATTTTCTTTCGAAGGACAAAAAAGAATCACTCGACAAAGGCCTGGAAAAGTCAAAGGAGAATTTCTTTAACAAACTAGGTAAGGTTGTAGTCGGTAAATCCCGAGTAGATGATGACGTGCTCGATGAACTGGAGGAAGTGCTCATTACTTCAGACGTAGGGGTCGATACTACGGTGAAGGTTATTGAGCGGATTGAAGGTCGTGTGGCGAAAGACAAGTATCTCAATACTTCGGAGCTTAACGTAATCCTTCGTGAAGAAATAGCCTCGTTGCTTTCAGAAAATAATACCGAAGACTTAGGAGGTTTTGGAGTGCCCTCAGTAGATGGTCCTTATGTGATACTGGTAGTGGGCGTAAACGGCGTAGGAAAGACGACCACTATTGGTAAACTGGCGGCACAGTTTAAGGCTTTGGATAAGAAAGTGATTTTAGGAGCCGCAGATACTTTCAGAGCTGCGGCTGTTGATCAACTGATCATGTGGGGAAAACGAGTAGGAGTGGAAGTAGTGTCAAAAGGGATGAATACAGACCCCGCATCTGTAGCTTTTGAGACTGTCAAAAGAGGTGTTGAGGAGAAAGCTGATATCGTAATTGTCGACACGGCAGGTAGGTTGCATACCAAAGTCAATTTGATGAACGAACTCTCAAAAATTAAAAAAGTGATTCAACGGTTTGTACCCGAGGCCCCACATGAAGTTTTGCTAGTATTAGATGGAAGCACGGGCCAAAATGCATTTATTCAGGCACAGGAATTCACGAAAGCTACGGAGGTATCAGCGCTGGCCATTACCAAGTTGGATGGAACAGCCAAGGGAGGTGTGGTCATTGGCATTTCTGATCAATTCAAAATACCCGTGAAATATATTGGCGTTGGAGAACGGGTGGAGGATTTACAGGCTTTCAACAAGACCGAGTTTGTAGACTCGTTTTTTAGTAGAAACTAATACCGACGTTATCATCCTATTTCGTAATTTCAAAGTTTATTATTCATCTTAATCAATATTGCAAATGGGCAATTCTGCTCCATTAATTATCAGTCTCACCTCTACGCAACAGCGTCTGCCTACGGTGTATCTAACGGTGGCCTCACTACTACAACAAACTCACCGATCGGATAAGGTTGTCCTATGGCTTTCTCATGAGCCTTACTTATTAGATAGCGGTGCATCCGATGAGGATATCACTGAGGAGTTACAAGAGTTACTAGAAGATGATCGATTCTCGATCAGATGGACTAAAAATACGGGTCCGTATCGAAAACTTCTCCCCTCATTGCAGGAATTTGGGCGGGATGCCACTATCGTGACAGCTGATGACGATGTCATCTACCCCAAATGGTGGTTGAAAAAACTCGTAGATGCTTCTCAGGAGCACCCCGGATGTGTAATATGCTACCGCGGCCGGATCATGCCAACGAATGGCAAACTTGGCAGATATACCAAATGGACCCGTACACATGAAGCCGAAAACCAAAGTGACCTGGGACCTAATGTCTATGTATTTCCTACTGGGAAGGACGGTGTGCTTTACCCTGCTGGTGTGTTCGGAGATCAAATATTTGATGAAGAAGTGTATATGAAGCTTGCTCCGACCAATGATGATATCTGGTTTAAAGCGATGACTTTGGTGACGAAGTCACAGGTGCTTTGCATTCCAGCACATAAGGACTTTCCTGAGATTGCAAGTACAAGGGACAACAGGCTTTATACATTCAAAAACAAACGTCGAAATGACCGAATGATACGCAAGGTCTTTGATAAATACGGCCTGAAGGCTAATCTCTAGAAGATTGAACGCGAGAGGGCAACTCAGTGCTATACTACCGCTGAAACCTGAATCGGATAAAACGGATAGTCATGAGCTAGCCTCTATATTCTTTCGCTCGTTGCATTGAAAATAGTGTTTGGAAGCTGACGACGACGCGGGATAAAATAGGTGCCTATTCTTCCGATTAAAACTAGATCTCTACCTCGTGTGTATTATCCACTTTGAATCCATCCTCACAAACTGAGGTCGGGTCGTCACTTTCTGACCAGAAATCTACTGCCTCACCTTGGTTGTAAAGCTCATACACGATACCCCAATGGTTAGTGCGGCATTTGCCATCTGCGTTGTCCCACAGCTTGATCCTAACCTCATTTGTGCCAGGTTTTAGGTACGGGTCCAGATCCAGTATGACCTGAGGATCGGTAGTTCGTAGTATCTTCTTAAGATTATACACTTCTTCACTATTTACCAAAACAGTCACTTCATCCTCTATACGTGAAAAGACGATAGCCTCTGACGGGATTTCAACTGCGGGAGTTTGTGGAGCCTCGGCCTCCTGCATAGTATTTTTCTGAGGAGCTGAGCATGAGGTGATCAAACCAATCAATGCAAATAGCCCAAGAGTAGCAATTTTCATATTATTCAATTTCAATGAACGCAAATTTGTAAAAGAAATTTGTAAATCTTGAATCACTTGCTCAAAACGCAGCAGAGCTATTTTTCTTGTTCGAGCCGTTTTAATTTTTTTCTTGACGAGCTTACGAGTCCCACTCGCATTTTGCGACCTGTTTTCTTGAGCCCCTGCCAACCAGACTTAATAGTGTCCACTCCTGCCTGCTTGGTAGCTTGTACAAGAGCGGAAATGATGCGGCCTGAAGAGGATACAGCAACATCTTTCAGTTGCACTGCTGCTTCTTTGACGGTGGCCTTTCGGATTTCCCTCTTATCCAAAACATCAAGTTGACCACAATATTTTTTGGTAAGTATACCTACGCGAAGGGACAAAAAGGCGTTGGTAGAACCCTCCAGTAAGGAGTCCAGAATAATGGTTGAAGTGTGCCCTAGTACAGGGATGGATCTACCTGAGGCACTTTTAAACAATGCGCCGACAATAGGCTCAATATGCTTGGAGATATCCAAATCTTCGATCTCCGATGCTAGAAATGACGATCCGCCCACGTTTAAATACAAGTAAGATAATTCACGTAGGGACGGTCGTTGGTAGTAGATATGGGCAATTTTCCAAATCATCCGGATTTGAGTGATCAGCACCGTTAGGGCGTCCAGCTTGCCATTTTGGGAAATGGAGGTTGTCAAAAAGACTGTCGTTGCCGTTTCTCTAATGACTTTGTCTGCTTTCCTATCTAGCGTAGCAATTGCTACTGGTAAATCCTCGAGCTTGGAGGGTACCTGCTCCTCTGCCTGAAGGATATTGTTGCGCTGCATTCGATTCAGAAGTGCTTTTTGATAGGGTGTTACCTCTTCAAGCGATTGAGGCCTATGCAGCGGTTTGGGTAACTTCAAATAAGCGAAAAACGGTAAGGCCAAGAGGGCAATGACTCCCGCGGATATCGCGATCAATGTAACCGTTCCAAAGATTTCGTTGATGCCGTTTGCTAGTTGGTATATAGCCCAGATTTGATTGATCAGGAAGAGGACGAATGCTCCAAAGAGAAGGATTATCGCCGGAAGTACCAGTTGTTTTAGGGTGTTGATCATCTCATCATCAGACTGTCTGCCTTATTTTCCACGGCTGCAAGGCTCTCAGGTTGCATAATGAAATAAAATGTGGCAAAATCCCTGGACATTTTCACTTGTGTGCAGATACCATTTTTGTAGGTATATTCATTGATGCCATCAGGTGACTCCATCTCATAGACATGGTCTCCTACCTTTTCAAATGGCAGCCAGGTGCCAAATGCCTGAGAGAATATTTCTTCATCGTCCTGTGGCTCCCTAAAGTAAATCTGAGCCACGCCGTAGCGGATCTCATCTACAGAGGTAGGATGCTTGATACGATTAGACTTGAGAGTGTAACCGTCAGCGGTCTTATGTATTTCTGACTCATTTTGTAGGCGTTCGTTGAAGGTGTTGTATCCCGAACCTTCTATCAATACCCCATCCTGATAATACTCCTCGATGAAATAATCTACGGTGAAGGTGAAGAGCAACCTGAATTCAACTTTGGTATGCATCTCATAGTGCTCCTTATTACCATCAAAAGACCTTTTGGCGATCACGTGGCCAGCAGATTTACCACCTTTGACCACTTCGTAGTTTAGGGTCTGTCCACCGACGTGGCCCGTGAAAGACAATAGTACGACAAGGATGATAATTTGATTTTTCAAATGGGTTGAATTCAGGTTATATTGTTAAGACAACTATTGAACGGAAAAGTTGCTAGCAACTTATGAAGATAAGCAAATAATTAAAATCTCAAATCATGCGTTCTGAAAAAGTATCCTTTGAAAATACTGACGGTCATCTGTTGTCAGGTAGATTGGATTTCCCACTAATAGGTAAGCCCAAGGCATTCGCTCTTTTTGCGCATTGCTTTACCTGCTCCAAATCTCTGATCGCCGTAGATAGCATTAGCAGATCGCTGACGCAAAGTGGCATAGCCGTTCTTCGGTTTGATTTTACCGGGCTTGGTCAGAGCAAAGGAGATTTTGCAGATACTAATTTTTCTTCGAATCTATCAGACCTGGAGGAAGGTTGCCGGTTCCTGGAAAAGCACTATGAGGCTCCGCAAATCATTATCGGGCATTCACTAGGAGGTGCAGCTGTGTTGCATGTGAGTGCCAGATTGCCTCATGTAAGAGCAGTAGCAACAATTGGAGCTCCATCCAACCCTGTGCATGTACGTCACTTGGTGAGTGCTAATGAAGAAGAGATCCTCAAGCAAGGAGTAGCGGAAGTAAACATTGGAGGTAGACCGTTTACTATTAAGAAACAGTTTTTGGATGATCTTGAAAGAAATAACAGCTTGGAAGTTATTGGCCAGCTTGGAAAACCATTGCTCATTCTTCACTCGCCACAGGATACTATCGTTGACATCGAAAATGCAACGGAGATTTACCTGGCGGCTAAGCATCCAAAGAGTTTTATTTCACTAGATGGAGCGGATCATCTCATGTCAAATGGAGCCGACTCTGAATATGTCGGTGCGGTCATTGCGTCATGGGCCCAGCGATATATCAAACCATCTGTTGGTCAGCAAATAGCACCTGAGGGAGAGGTGTGGACCAGGATTGCTGATAGCTTCCTCACAGAGGTCACAGCGGGACGCCATCAAATGATCTCCGATGAGCCCCAGAGTGTCGGGGGAGAGGACCATGGTCCTTCGCCATATGGCTACCTGCTTTCAGCTTTGGGGGCTTGCACCGCTATGACATTGCGTATGTATGCGGATTTCAAAAAGATTAATTTATGGGAGGTTCAGGTGAAATTGACCCATGACAAAGTCCATGTCGAAGATGGTGAAAATAGTGAGTCGTCTTCCGGTAAAATTGATCAGATCAAGCGCTTGATTACCCTGGAAGGTGATCTTACACCCGAACAGCGAAAGCGGTTGATTGAAATAGCAGATCGCTGTCCGGTACACAAAACTCTGGAAGGTAAGCCGGAGATTTTGACAGAGGAGGTGAAATAGGGAGTTCCTAATAGATGTGAGCCTCATCTAGTTCCATGCTATAGACTTGATGACTACCTTTATAGTATGTTATGGGGAGCGATCACCATTGACACTCTTCTGAATTTTTATTCGCCTTTTAAAATCATCAAGATGAAAAATGTACTATTAATTGGGATAATTAGCTGCGTGCTAACCTTGAACAATGTTTTTGCTCAGAATACATTTCCTACATCAGGCAATGTAGGTATCGGAACAAATTCACCAGACGAAGAACTTCACGTGGAGGGTAGAGTGATAATGAGTGATGATACAGGGATACAGAGGTTTTTGTTTCATTCGGAGAATAACACCGGAAACTTTTTGCAAATCACAAGTAACGATGCACTAGACAACTGGGAATGGTCCAAAGGAATTGCGTTACAGCGAGGAGGTAATGTTGGAATTGGAACAACATCACCTTCATATCCTCTCCATGTAGAAGGTTCGATCTTAGCAAGGAATGGTCAATCTTCACTTCCTAATATCAGGAATGGGGGAGTTTATCTTTGGTCAGATCAGGCTTACGGGATGGAGATGCACAGTATGCTAATTAATGGAGTCCAAAGGTGGGGGACTGCTTTGTACGCAAGAAATGATTCAGACCTAAGATTTGGTCATTATGCAGCAAACACTGGAGGCCAGGGCAGTTTTGATTTGAAACTGCTGATATCAAATAATGGCAATGTAGGCATAGGAAACAATAACCCAAAATCTCTTTTATCCATAGGAAGTAATCTTACCACAATGACCTCATCAATGGGGATAACTTTAGGATCTGATGAGAAATCCATCGAAATGCTTCATTCGAATTCTGCGAATGGTTATGGATCAAAGATTTACGGAGTGGATGAGGGAAGCGGCGTAACTAGCTTGAGGCTGGCAGTTCGAGGAAATACCGCCAGTTGGACGGATGCTATTTACATTAAAGCCTCATACAACTCTGATGTAGGCAATGTAGGCATAGGAAACAGTAACCCTAAATCCCTATTATCTATAGGAAGTAATCTTACTACGATGACCTCATCGATGGGGATAACTTTAGGATCTGATGAGAAATCAATTGAAATGCTTCATTCAGGTTCTGCTAATGGTTATGGATCGAGAATTTATGGTGTAGATGAAGGGAATGGAGTGACTAGCTTAAGGATCGCTGTTAGAGGAAACACAGCAACGTGGACCGATGCTATTTATATTAAGGCATCAAATAACTCAGGTGCAGGTAATGTTGGTATTGGTACCATTGACCCTAAGTCGAAACTTGCTGTAAATGGCCAAATTCGGGCAACGGAAATCAAGGTTTTAGCTGACCTCAGTGTACCTGATTACGTGTTCGAACCTGAGTATGACTTGCCGTCACTGCAAGAAACGAAAAAATACATACAGGAATACAAACACTTACCTGAAATCCCTTCTGCCGCTGAGATCTCCGCAAATGGCTTGGATCTAGGCGATATGAATATGAAGCTCCTCAAAAAGATAGAGGAGTTGACCTTACACCAAATACAACTATTGGAACGACTTGAGGACCAACAAAAAAGGATAGAGGAGCTTGAAGCTAAAAGTTAACTTCAACGACACTCTACTTTCTTCTTTGCTCGCTAATGTAAATGCCAGCGATGACTACTAAGGCCCCAACGACTTGTAAAGCTGTCAGCTGCTCTTGCAAAAAGAAGTAAGCCAATACCGAGGTAGAAATAGGTCCCAGACTTCCAAAGATGGCAAAGTCCCTAGCTCCCAACCTTTTGATCGCGAAAGACACCAGGTAAGATGGGATCACGGTAGAAACGGTCGCCATCAGAAAACCATAGAGATATACGGGATTGGGTAATGCTACCACCTCCTCAAAACCCTGTTTTTGAAGGGTAAAATGAAGGATGACCATGGTGCATGAAACCAGCATGGCGAGAGAAGTGAATCGCGTGGCACCAAAGCGAGGGATCAGCCAGCCACTACCGACAATATAACCGGCGTAGGTGAGTGCACTTAAGAAGATCAGGGCACCACCAAGTAAGACATTTTCTCCGCCTCCATCTTGTACCTCTGGAACAAAGACTATCAGTATTCCGATGTAAGTAAGAGCAAAGGCCATGAGCTGCCGTTGACTTATTTTTTTCTTCAGAAACAGAAAAGAAAGCACTAGAACCAGGGTTGGATATACAAACAGGATCAACCGCTCGACACTGGCCTTAATGTATTGTAAACCTAGGAAGTCAAAATAGCTTGCCAGATAATAGCCCATGAAGCCGAAGAGAATGAGAAAGAGATAGTCATTTCTGGTCAGTGGTTCTTGCTGCCTATGCTGAATAGCGATAATAGCCAGATAAAATGGCAAAGCCATCGTCATCCGAATCAGCAGTAGGCTAATGGAGTCCACACCATATTGGTAAGCGAGCTTGACAAATACTGCTTTAGTGGAAAAAAGGAGTATGCCTAGCACTGCGAAGGCAATACCTACTACTCTGACAGGCATCCCCAACTAGTCTCTAACCTCCGTAGAGCTAGACTCGGCAGCCACGGCTACATTTTTGGTGTTTGTTTCTTTGAAGAATTTTTTTTGCCATATAAGAATGGCTGAAATACCTAAAAAGATAGAGGCATCTGCCACATTAAATACTGGCCATAGTGCCATGTAGTCACCTCCGATAAGTGGGATCCATTCCGGTAGACGACCTTCCCAAATATCAATGTAGAACATATCTACTACCTGGCCATAAAACCAGGGAGTAGGGGCATCATAAGGGGCATTATCCAGAAAAACACCGTAAAAAATACTATCGAGCAGGTTACCAATAGCTCCGCCGAGGATCATGCCAATACACACTAATAACCCTGTAGCGGCACCTTTTTTATAAGTATAGTATAGATAATATCCGATAGCGACCATGGCACCTAATCTAAAGAGCGTCAATATGATCTTGGCATGGTCAAATGGCAGCTCCATGCCAAAGGCCATACCAGGATTAGTGAGGTAGTGAAGCTTGAACCAATCTCCAAAGATTTTGATTTGTCCCCGAGAGCCTAATTGCATATTGAAGTGGACAATGAGCTTAACGATCTGGTCGATCACGATTACTAGTAGACTGACCAGATAAAAATATATAACCTTACTACTTTTTTCTTTCATATCACTTAGCTACTTCCAGGTTGATGACCAACGTCTTACCATCAATGTCTAGCTGTTCACCACCGTTCACGTTATCAAGATACTCCAAAGCCAGGGCCTGGGTTTCCCTTTGGATATAATTTTTATTTTCCTCAATAGAATTACGTACCGCACCATCTGCCGAATGATAAGCGAGATTAATCTTATCCTGGACCTCCAGTCCCTTTTCCTTGCGTAGGTTTTGGATTCTGTTCACCACATCCCGGGCAATCCCTTCTTTTCTCAATTCATCAGTAATGGTGATGTCGAGGGCTACTGTAAGACCATCTTCACTGGCTACTAACCATCCCGGGATATCCTCAGAGGAGATCTCTACATCTTCCAGAGAGAGCTTGATTGATTCTCTACCAATCTCGATAGCTAAAGAGCCTTCTTTTTCGAGTGCGGCGATTTCATCTTGTCCAAAACTATTGATCTCCGATGCAATAGACTTCATTTTCGGACCAAACTGAGCACCGAGTTTCCGGAAATTGGGTTTGATTTTTTTGACCAACACACCTGAAGCGTCATCTAGATATTCTATGGATTTGACATTGGTTTCGGTGATGATCAACTCCTGAACGAGTTTTAGTCTTTGCTTTTCCTCTTGGCT
>JAHCMJ010000180.1 GCA_019192485.1 Cyclobacteriaceae bacterium HetDA_MAG_MS6
ACCGACATAGCATAATACTGAATATAGTGATTGGCATAAAGGTGCTGCGCTCTTTGAAACTCCGTATATCTCAGCATTCCGTACACCAATGCCCTTGTGAATAACAAGTCTTCGTCCACTCGATCTTCCTGAACGGCGGTGGGGCTTTTATTCAACTCATTAAAGTCCTCAGTACATGCTGAGAATAAAAATAAAGCGGCTATTAGACAGCATGCGGTCCCTTTGATCATGTGTGCTGGTGAAATCATAGTGAAAAGCTTAAGTTGAATCCGACACTTCGCGTACTAGGGAAAGCAAAAGCCTCAATTCCTTGTGTATTTCCCGAATTAAATGTTGCTTCCGGGTCGAACCCGGGAGTGTTTTTATGGATGAAGAAGAGGTTTCTGCCAACCAGGGAGAAAGTGAGTTTGGTAAATATGGTATTCTCCAGGAATCGTTTCGGCATCCGATAGGCCAAGCTGACCTCCCTAAGTTTGACGAAGCTGGCATCATAAACAAATTCCTCAGCAAACGTGGAGGCCTGACCACCCACAAATTGCCAGTACTCTTGCGGGTCAACCTCTCTCGTATTCGGAGAGCCATCCGCTGTTACTCCTTTTGCTATAAATCCACCTGCGCCGGCGTACCATTCTGCGCGTTGATCTTCAGTAAATTCTGCATTTCCGTTTGCAGCTGCGACGGCATTTGAGAAGGAGAAAATATCACCGCCTTTTCTAATATCAATTAGAAATCGAAGGCTGAGATTTTTGTAGCTGATGGAGTTTGTGATTCCTGCCAGCCAGTCTGGTTGGAAGTTGCCTATTTTTTTAATTCCTCCTTCGGTATCTGGGATCGGAAGTCCATTTGTGCCAATGATACGATTGCCATTTTCGTCGCGGAGGTAGCTTTTATCAGCGTAGATGGTGCCAAAAGGTTCACCAACTTCGGCTTGGATCCGTACTCCAAACTGATCAAATTGACCGAAGGAGATGATATTGACATCATCGGAAAGCTCCTTGACCTTTGACTGATTCCGAGAAAAATTTATGGTTGTCGACCATTTTAAATCTTGCTGCTCAATCACCTGTCCTGTTAGGAGTATTTCTACCCCTTGGTTTTGGATGAGTCCACCATTAATCACTTTTTCTTGGAAACCTGACGTTTTGGATATAGGAATGGAAAATATTTGATTTCGTGTGCCGGCAGTGTAGTAAGTAGCATCGACAGTTAATCTTCTTTGCCAGAAGGCAAGGTCCAATCCAGCTTCAAATGAAGTGGTTTCTTCAGGTTGTAAGTCAGCAGGAGGTTGAGTGGTGGTCACCTGTCCGAAAGTTTGATCGCCATGACTCAGTGTATTGACAAAATAGTTGAGATCTAAACGGTGTGGGCCAGTGTCATTACCTACCTGAGCAACAGATGCTCTGATTTTCCCGTAACTAAAAAAGTTATTTTCAAGTGCCAGAGCGTCTGAGAAGATAAAACTACTCGAGACCGAAGGGTAGAAGTAGGACCGATTGTCCTCTGGAAGAGCTGAGGACCAGTCATTTCTGGCAGAAAACTCCAAAAAGACCAATTTGCTCAAATCGATCTGCGCTGAACCATAAAGTGACTGGACTTCTCGTACACTTTCGTTTTCACTCGAGATGACAGAGATACCATTTTGTAACACAAAAAAGTCTGGAATATTCAGCCCTTGAGTCGTACTAGTTAAACTTTCAGTCTCAATCCGGAGAATGTTGCCTCCGACATTACCGCTGATAGAGATCGGCCCTGACATCTTTGGGTTGATCATCACCAGGAAATCCGAATTACGCTCTTCCACCCTGGCTGTGGTAAGTGAGTAAAAACTCTTGTCTGGTGTGACTCGGTATATCGTGCCTGTGGCATTTCTGTTTTCTCTGATGTCGTTGTAGAAATCAGTTCCTGTTCTAAGCTGAATACTGGCCCAATCAGTGATATCATACTTCAAGGAGACAAAACCCAAAATACGATCTCTGTTGTCTTCATTTGTATTGAGGTTAACAGCCCAGTAAGGATTTTGCCAAAAATCCACCCCAGTAGCATTGGTATAGACCCTCGGGGAAAGATCGGGATTCCTAAAGTCTTTTAAGTCATTCAGCCTAATAGACCTAGGCATTTGAATGAGACTATTCATAGGATTGTCAGGGCTCAGCGCGAGATTAGGCCTGTTAAATGCTTCCTGGTTGATGTAGTTGATCTTGCCATCAAATGATAATTTGTCAGAAAGTTTGTGGTTGACTCGCAGATTTACCGTCACACGGGTAAGGTCACTATTGGGCATGATGCCTTCATTCTTTAGATGGGATATGGATAGACGTCCTTGCGAGTCTTCATTCCCCCCCGACAGGGTTAAGCTATTGATGTAAGTCTTACCTGTTCGAAAAAAACCCTTGATGTTGTCCTCTTGAGCAGAATACGGTGTTGGGTTTCCGGTCCAGTTTACTAATGGGTTGCCGCCTACTTCTGTTTGACCTGACATTCTTTCTCCCCAGCTTACTCGGGTATTGTTGGAAAAATTCCCTGCATTGTCTATTGGAAAATTACCCCCCGAACCTCTTCCATAAGTATCCTGAAAATCAGGAAGTACCTGCGGTTCTTCTAAAATGAAACTACTGCTCACATCCACTCCTACACCTTTTCTAGCGGCACCCTTTTTCGTAGTGATCATGATCACACCGTTCTGGCCTCTGGACCCATATAGCGCGGAAGCGCTGGCTCCTTTTAGCACATTGATGCTCTCTATATCGTCAGGATTTAGATTAGAAATACCATCTCCCAGGTCAATACCTCCAAATTCCACTCCACCACCTTGTGGGTTAGTCATAGGCACACCGTCAACCACGTAGAGTGGAGAGTTACCTCCTGCAACAGATGAAAATCCTCTAATCACAACCTTTGATGTTCCTCCCGGGCCGGTTCCGGCTTGATTAATAGAGACTCCGGCGACTTTTCCTGACAGAGAATTGATGACGTTGATTTCTTTTACCTCGCTTAGCTGGTCCCCCTTTACCTGTTGCGAAGCATAGCCAATGGCTCGTTCTTCCTTTTTGATACCGAGTGCTGTGACGATGATTGTTTCCAGTCCAACAATCTCCGTCGCCAGTCCAATATCAAAGGATGTCTTGTCTAAGAGGAGTATTTCCCGGGTCTGGAAACCAACAAAAGAGACAATAATACTTTTGGCACTGTCAGGCACGTTGAGCTTGAATGCACCATCTATGTCAGATATGGTCCCAACAGAGGTTCCTTTTACATAAATGCTGACACCAGGCAGCGATTCGTCATTTTCCTGGGAATAGACCTTGCCGGAAATAGAAGTAACACCCTGGGCAAATAGCAGGGAGCTCGATAAGAGCAATAAAGCCAAGTATGAGAATAATTTCATCTTAGGTATAGCTAGTAGATTTTGAAATGTAGCTCCTTTAAATTGTGTAAATAAAAGTAGTTTTTTTATTGTTGAAAAACAAATTGTTCTCGTGCACAAAACGATTTTGTTCGAACACTTCATGTATATTGATCATTCAAACATCCAACATTAACTTTGCGAAATGGCAAAAGAGAACTACACTATCCGTGATATTGCCGAGCTAGCGAATGTCTCTCGTGGCACAGTAGATCGGGTAATACACAATAGAGGTAAGGTTTCCGAGACGGCAGTCAAGAAGGTGAAGGAGGTATTAGAGAAGATTAACTATGAGCCTAATCTGATTGCAAGGTCACTGAAAGCTCATAAAAACAATGTCGTAGCGATAATTATTCCTGACTACAGTGAAGACAACTATTGGAGGCAGTGTGTGTATGGCATTCGTCGTGCAGAGAAGGAGTTCAGGCAGTTTGGAATTTCACTACAATATTACGAGTATCAGAAGACGAGGGAGGCTTACGAACAAAAGTTCTCCGATGTCATCGTCGATGAGCCGGATGCAGTGTTGATTGTCCCTATTTACTACAGCGGATCACTTTCACTTTTTAGGCAGCTGGAAGAGAGAGAAATACCTTATAGCCTGATCAATACGCCGATTGAGGACTTAAATTATCAAACATTTATAGGACAGGATTATCGCAAGAGTGGTCGTGTTGCCGCTCAATTGATGGAGACGCTGGTAGACAAGGAAAAGAAAGTAGTAGTAGTACATGTGGAGCAAGACTTTGAAAACTCCACGCATTTGCATGAGAAAGAGGAGGGTTTCAAAGAATACTTCAGGCAGAAGAATTCTACTCAACAGATTGAGGCATTGACCTTTAAAAATGCTAAGGACCTAAGTTCCTTGCATCAGGAACTACCTAATATTGCTGGCATTTTTATGACGACATCCCAGACTTATGAGATCGCGGACTACCTTCCTCAAGACTCTGACATTAAGGTGATTGGTTATGATCTAATACCAAAAAACGTAGAGTATCTCCGATTAGGTAAAATCAACATTCTCATTCATCAAAATCCGAAGCAACAAGGGTACGATGGCGTTTCTTACCTGTCAGAGCACCTGTTGTATAAAAAGGAAATGCCAAAAGTGAAACTTTTACCACTAGATGTGGTAGTATCTGAAAATGTTGATTGCTATCTGTAGATCAGCATCTACTCGGAGTTGATAGGGGACACTTGCATTGGAGGAAGGGTGTTGAATGGGTCAAAAGCCCGATCAAGTATAAAGGCTAGTTCCTTTCTGGTGAGTGTCTTTTCCATATCTGTTTCTGGTGATTGTTGCCAGGGGAGCCAGTCTTTATGATAGCTGAATTTCAGGCTTTGATCGAAGCTATTTTCATTGGAACCTTGAGCAGCTTGCCAAATACGTAACACAGCTTCCTTTCGAGTGATTTCTCTGATTTTAGCATCATTAAAATTCGCTTCCTTCAATCCTAAACAGAAATCAATTGCTTGTGCCACCTCTGCCACTGTCACCATAGAGTCTGGATAAATCCATGTTTGGTTAGCCCATTTATAGGGTATTCCGTGTCCTTTAAGCACTCCTGATACACCCATTTTTTGCAAAGGCTGAAAATATTTACTATCGGGTGTGGTATCTAGGAAGGGCATCAACCAACAGTTGGCATCAAGCAGATGCTGCTGAATAGTCCGAATGTCCACCGACCTGGGAGCAACTTTTTGACTTGCAGCGATAGCTGCGGCTACACCAGCTGCCTGGCCAATTAAAATAACACATGGCTGTAGCCTCGTAGATCCATTTGCTATATGACTGACTGATATATTCTTTTCTGCAGAGATCAGCCCATCAATCACTTTAGGAACCATCGAGGTAAAAGGGATTGAAAAAGAGGGGATTGCAGGAAATTTTTCTGGTTTCACTTCAGGATTCTTTTTGTGATGAAGATCCACAGGGTAATCTCCAACTGCCACCGCATACTGATAAAGGGGCCTATTGACATCCTGATACGGATCTCTCAAATCGTTCAATGTTAGCAGTGTCAATCCATCGACCCGTCTGCCTTCCCTATGATATGGAATTAGCGCAAGTCGGTCTTCAGTAGGGAACTCCTCTGCGAGCCCCAGGTGCCGGTATCCACCTTTGGTTTGCAGAAAATAGATCCAGCTCAATGTCCTGTTTTTGGCATTTTCAAATGCTGTTTGACGCTCGCTGGAGCTCATATTCACTGCATTTACATAGTAGTCATTTCCCTGGTTGGGCCAGTTGATCATGTATTTGCCATTAGGCAGCTTACCATAATCCAGCATTTTATCGCATGAGATAACATTGGCTGTAGGGTCGTCACATACTTCTGCGCACATACAATTGAATTCATCGGGGTTGTAACCATCTGGCTCTTCTAAAGTCATATCCTCCGATCCGTAATCTTGCAAAATGGCTACATAGGTTAAATCTTGTATAAATGGCGTAGGTTTTTCCAGAGCCTCTTCCTCAGCGGTCAATGATTTGGGATCCTGTCCTACGAAAAAGTTGGCTCCAGCCAAAGCAATGGCATCTCCCAGTTCTGTAGCGTCTATAGTTATTTCCGCCGAGATCCTTACAGAAAATCCCGCTGCATTCTCAAAGGTCGCGCCAGTCACTTTTTTACCTGTTTTGACTATACTTCGCAGGGAGTATCCATGTAACCTTTTGAGGTTTGACTCCTGGTCGGCCATCTCATTCCAAATTTTATTGCCAATATTTGGCTCGAACTGTGTATTGCTAACCCAACCAGTAGCTAAAGCATCAGGTCCTCCGTAATGCTGATAAAGCCGATCTCGAAACTCTCCCCAAAGCCCTGACGGGAGTTGATGATTGCCGTCGGTAGCACTTACTCCTGCCGAAGTGAGCATACCACCAAGCCAGGGTGTTTCTTCCACAACAATTGTATTTGCTCCGGATCTTGCTGCTTGAATTCCGGCAGCTACACCGCTGGTACCTCCTCCTATGACCAGTACATCAATCTCATAATCCATGGAACCAGAAGAGCTACAGGAACTGATGAAAATACCCAGGCACATGGCTAATAGTCCAATGAACAGGATATTTCTGGTCATAAAATCTGAAAAGTATCTCATCGTTTTTCGGACATTACAATATTCAATGTGCCGCCTTGCATCATGTCCTCATGAGTGAAAAAGGTTTGATCTAGTACCTCTCCATTAACGGACATCGCCGTAATATACTTTTTGCCGGCTGAGGCACCATTACTTTGCACTGTGAAAGTCTTTCCATTACCAATATCCATTATTACTTCATCGAATAGTGGACGACCGATTGAGTATGTAGGGTCTCCTGGGCAAACCTGGTAAAAGCCCATGGCATTCATAACATACCAGGCAGACATCTGTCCACAATCCTCATTGCCGGGTATGCCATCAGGGGTGGCATCATAGAGATTTAGCAGTATTTCTTTCACTCGCTCCTGAGTTTTATGGGGTTGATCAATGTAATTGTATAAGTGCGCAACGTGGTGACTAGGCTCGTTGCCATGTGCATATTGACCAATTAACCCTGAAATGTCTTCTGGTATTTCTTCTCCCTCAAGCTTCGAATCGGCACGAAACAATGCATCCAGTTTTTCTTCAAAAGCTTCAGGGCCACCCATTAAATTGATCAGGCCTGAGATGTCGTGGGGAACAAACCAAGACCACTGCCAGGAATTGCCCTCAATGAAATCTCCATTGAAGTCAGATTCCGTAGGGCTAAATGGATAGCGCCATTGATTTTCGTCAATTCGGCCCCTCATAAATGTCGTAACCGAATCAAAGTAATTTTTATACAATTGGGATCTTTCGAGGTACTTTGAGGCTGTAGATTGATCGCCAACTTTTTCAGCTACCTGTGCTATGCACCAATCGTAGTATGCACATTCTAAACCATATGATACTGACCAGCTGACGGAGTCCGCTGGCACATAGCCTAACTTTTCGATGTAATCCAGATGCTTCGGAGAAACCTGCTTGGCCCGAGGTTCTGTAAGGTGTTCATTTGCGTGAAAAAGCGAGCTATGGACTATTGCAGCAAGAGTGAGAGAGTCATCTGTTATGGTTATGCCCTTACTTATAGCATCGGCAATAATGGCCGCAGCTGGATAGCCAACCATAGTACCCGTATAGTTGGCCGCTAAAGGCCATTTGGGCAATATTCCTCCTTCCTCATGTTTTCTGATCAGCGCCTTGATCCAATCTTCAGTGCGGTCAGGGTGTAGGATAGACATCAAAGGTTGCCACGCCCTGAAAGTGTCCCATAGCGAGTAGACGCTGTAATTGGTGAATCCTGATTCGGCTTGATGGATTGCCTTGTCTATCCCTCGATACTTTCCATCCACATCTTGGTATAGCATCGGGGAGATATGCATATGATAGAGTGCCGTGTAGAAGGTAGTTAGTTGTTTTTTGTTACTGGACTTGACCCGAATTTTTAGCAGCTCTTGTCGCCACTGATTTTCAGCGGCAGCTCTGGCCTGATCAAAATCCCAGCCTTTGGCCTCGACCAACAAGTTACTTTTAGCACCCTCCTGACTTACGGGAGATATACCGACCTTGATCGTGACAGTACTATCTTTTGAATCAGGAAAAGACAGGAAAGCTTTAAGGTATTTGCCTCTGTTTTTTATGGTGTCAACCTGCCTGCCGGAGTCTGTAATGGCCAACACTTCAAATGGAGAGGAAAAAGTGGCGTGAAAGAACACCTGATGGTCATCGGCCCATCCTGAGGATAATTTTGATCCTTTGATTTCACGATTATTGATCACTTCAATAAATCCGCCGGTGCTCTTGTGCCCCCAATTGGATTGTAACACGTGACCTAGATCAATCATCAATTGTTTATCCTGACCTGAATCGTACGTATATCGGTGCCAGCCAACACGTGGAGTACTAGTCAACTCTGAGCTTACGTCGAAATTAGAGAAGGCGACTTTGTAATAACCGGGGGCAGCAAATTCATCTTCTTTTTTAAAAGTGGCTAGTAGCGTGTCATTCCTTTCCCCAGTGTAAGGCAAAAACAAGATATCTCCCAGGTCTCCAATTCCCGTACCACTTAGATGTGTGTGAGAAAACCCGTAGACGGTAGAATCTGAATAGTGGTAACCGCTTGAAGCGTCCCAACCCAACAGGCGAGTATCGGGGCTGAGTTGTACCATACCGAAAGGTGTAGTTGCTCCGGGGAAAGTGTGCCCATGACCTCCAGTCCCAATAAAGGGGTCAACATATGATAGTGGATCAAAACTCAATTGATCCTGTGGAGTTTGGCAGGCAACCACATAAGATGAAACGAGAACCGCAATCAATATCCTCTTCATGCCTTCGAGATTGTTTCAGAGCGGGTGACCATGTTTTGAAAGGTAGAAGCCACTGAAAATAGGGCCCTGGGAACATGAAAACAACCTTTCCATTTTCCTCCTTTGATAGGGAGTAATACCTCTCCTCTGCGATTCAGGTAGCCATACCATTCTAATCCGCCTCTATCGTCTCGAAAGTGAGACCAAGTGTATTCATGGAGCTTCTCAAACCATTCCATGCAGCTTTCATCCCCGGTATACTGATATCCTTTGGCCATAGCAACGAGAGCTTCCAGATGGACCCACCATAATTTCTGATCCCATTCTAGCTGTTGAGGTGGGTGGCCTTTGGCATCAAGGAAATAGAAGATACCACCGAATTGATGATCCCATCCATACTTGACAAGGCTCAAGCTAACCTCCTTCATTTGGTGGATAAGTGCTGAATCACCTTGGTCGTATCCAATATCCATCAAAAACCAGCAAGCTTCAATCCCATGTCCCGGATTGATCAACCGACCTTCAAATGAATCCGATCTTTTGCCTCCGGGGAGTACATTTTCAAAAATGATACCCTCATCTAAAGACAAAAAATCTGAGACAATCTCACTGACGCATTGATCAATTACCTTGCTTACCTCTTCCTTTGGGAGCACACTTTTGAGCTCCATCACCAGGTTGCTCAGGATCATAGGTAATGCAAAATTTTTGAGAGGTCGATTTTTCGAAATGGTTTTGTTGTATTTGCCCTTGGGGTTTTCCTGTCTGGAGAGGATTCGTTGAAAGGACTGCTTAGCCTTTTGGATATAGTAGTCCTCACCAGATGCGATGCCATACTGGGCGAAGGCCATGACAAGAAAGCAGTCGGAGAAGA
>JAHCMJ010000019.1 GCA_019192485.1 Cyclobacteriaceae bacterium HetDA_MAG_MS6
GCGCTTGATTCCATCTTTAGAAGCCACCTGATAAACGACCCCGGCCTCCACCAGATGATCTAAGACCCTGTATACAGTTCCTTTGGCTATGCTGGGATGACTATTCTTGATCCTTTCAAATAGTTGATCAGCCGTCGGATGAACATGTGAGCTCATCAACTCGCTGAACACCACAATTCGTGGATGTGTAGCCTTCAATCCGACTTTTGCCAATTCTTCTTTTACCTGCTGATAATCAATCTGAATCAATTCTAAATAGGAATAATTCTTAATTAGAACAAATTTACATTATCGTATTAAACTGACCAAAAAAAAATTGAAATACCTGTTATCGGGTATTTCAATCACGTCAAGATTTTCCTTACTTAGCCGTTTAAAGTTTGGGATGATCCTAAATTTCCTATTTTTGCAATAATCTAACCTCAAAAAATACAATTATGAAAAGGACACTTTTTGTGGCCGTTATAGCGGCCAGTCTGTTCGCAAGCTCTTGCGGCGAGGCAGGTCTTGGCTTCAATGTGAGTAAAGAATGGCCTATTGACTTCCCGGTAGACTTCCCTACGGGCGATTTTGTTGGTCTGCCAGGTTTTGATCCTCCCGCTCTGGAGGCAGATTATCGATTGGATGATATTGATGACTTCGCGGATGCGCTAGAAGATCTTGATAATTCAGGAGCCATTGTCTTCAATACCATGTCATACGAAATCTCAGGAGTCTCTACAGCAGAAGAATTCGAGCTAGATGATGTTTCGGTAACAGTGGTTTTAGCGGACAATTCTACTATTGAGATTTTCAATTTTCCGGATCCTCCAGCTGGACAAGACAAGGTCTTAACTAACATTTCAAAAACCGAAATCCCTCTTTCCAGTAATGAGCTGGAGAGACTTCAACAAAGCCTAACTACAGGTGGTCGAATTGGTACCAGAGTAGCTTTTGATTTCGCCGAAGCTCCAACTACAGATATTGAAATCGACTTTCGGCTCTTCTTTGATGTCACACTAAGGGCACGCACCGAATTCTAGACCAACCCATTAAAAAATTCAGAAAAATGAAAAAGTATTTATCAATCATGTTTTTTGTGGCATCCGTATTTGCTGCAAATGCACAACTAGATTTTGACAATTTCCTGGAAGCAGGAGTTGATGACGCTAACAAACTTTTCCAGGGCTACCTGGAGCCCGCTTTTACCGGTTTTGGTTATGGGATCAACAATGGTTGGTATAATACAGGGAAACCACACAAAATTTTGGGGTTTGATATCACGACAAACTTCAACCTGGCCAATGTACCAAGTGAAGCGGAGTTTTTCACTTTTAACAATAGTGACTATACAAACGTCCAAGTTAGCAATGGCACTTCCGCTGATCTTCCAACACTTTTTGGCCCAAACCTGGATGCAGATGACATCCCGGAGTTGGTTTTCAATCAGGGAACAGTGGACGAAGTACGGGTAACGGCTCCAACGGGAGCCGGAATCGATGAAGCTGACTGGAATCCCGTAGGAAATGTTGTGCCTTCGGCAATGGTCCAAATAGGAATAGGGTTGATTAAAAATACTGAGTTGAAGCTAAGGATAGTTCCTGAGCAGACCTTCGGCGATCCGGGATCAGAGGTTTCCTTCAAAATGAATGGATTTGGCATCATGCATGATATCAAACAATGGATTCCTGGGATGAAATTATTACCTTTTGATCTTTCCGGATTCTTTGGTTACTCAAAAATCACGACCACATTCCAGTTGGACGAGGATCGTCCGGATCAAAAAGCTGAAATGGAGATCAGTGGCGTAACCGTGCAGGGTATCATCTCTAAGAAGTTAGCATTGCTGACTGTGTTTGCCGGAGTCGGCTTCAATAGTACAAGCAGCTCATTTGCCATGCTTGGAAACTATGACAACATCTCTTCCAGCTTGCCAGATGACCCAATCAACTTAGAGTTTGACTCGAGTGGTATGAGAGCTAACATCGGTGCGCGACTAAAATTATTGATCTTGACCCTACATGCGGAGTATGCTTTGCAAAAGTATAATACACTTACCGTGGGATTAGGCTTGAGTATCCGATAAACCTCGAAAACCATATAAAGACAAAAAGAAAAGTCCCGACAAAATCGGGACTTTCTTTTTAAGATGTCAAACAGGTGTATGAATAAAATTTGTGTTATGCTCTTATTTATACGACTTGGCTATAAGAGGTAACCCTTAATTGAAAAAAAATATGATACATGTTCTTTTTGTCTGTTTAGGCAATATTTGCAGGTCTCCAATGGCCGAATCTATTTTTCGGGATAAGGTAGACAAAGCAGGGCTTAGCGGTCAAATTAGCACAGATTCTGCCGGGACAGCAGCTTATCATATCGACAATCTCCCTGACCCAAGAACAATTGCAGAGTTAAAGCGACATGGCATCGAAACTAATCATAGAGCCAGACAAGCCGTATCAGAAGATGCTGGAAGATTCCAGTACATCTTGGCAATGGACAGCTCTAACTACCATAACTTACAAAATACATTGCCTGCACAGTTTGATGGTCTGATGCTCATGAGAGATTTTGATCTAAAGGGCGCAGGTCAGGATGTACCAGATCCATATTATGGCGGCGAAGAAGGATTTAGCCAGGTATATGAGATATTGAATCGATCGATAGATGAGTTTATCAAGATGATTGTGACCAAGCATCATATCAAGGTTGTTTGAGGATCAAATACAGTTTTTCGAGTCGGTACTTTTCCAGGTTATAGGAAAACCCACACCTATTCGAGGTTTGCAGTTTGTAGCAGGTGGTTGTATCAATAACACAGTAAAGGTTGAAACAGAATCCGAGGATTACTTTATTAAGTGGACTGAAGAATCTCACCAGGATATGTTTGAAAAGGAGGAAAGGGGGATATCTCTCTTATCTGAATCTGGTTTTGCAACTGTGCCAGAAGTATTAGGATACGGTTCTATCCACGGTAAGTCATTCCTAGTCGAGGACTTCATATCAAAATCAGCACCAAGCAAAACCTTTTGGAATGATTTTGCGCAAAGTCTCGCGGCTTTACACACTAACACCCAGCCCCATTTTGGTCTGGATCATGACAACTTCATCGGAAGACTCAGGCAGAAAAATAGTCCGTATTCGTCCTGGGTGGATTTTTTTATTCAAAATCGACTACAGATACAGTTAGAGCTTTGCCTCTACAACAACCTGATAGATACATCCTTCGCTCGCCGGTTCGAACTCCTTTATGCCCAACTCCCGGGCCTATTACCCGAAGAGAGGCCATCTCTGCTACACGGTGATCTCTGGAGTGGCAACTTTATGGTTGGCCCGGAAGGCAAGGTATATATTTTTGATCCGGCTGTTTACTACGGCAATCGGGAAATTGAAATGGCATTCACCAGACTCTTTGGTGGTTTTGATCCACAATTCTACTTTTCCTATTTTGATGCTTGCCCTGTAGAACCTGGCTTTGAAGAGCGCGTCGATATCTACAATCTCTACCCATTATTGGTCCATGTCAACTTATTTGGCACCTCCTATTTGAGTGGGATACAGCAAACAATCAACCGATATCTTTAGGGCTATACAATACCTGATAGGTATGCCTGGTTTTCTGCTCTAAGAAAGTTTCATCCCGAACTGGAAGCATTTCCAAGGCCTTGTCATCGTAGTTTTTAATAGTTGCCAAGTGTAGCGAGTGATTGAATAGAAAAGCGAATTGATCCTGAAAAGAAGTTTTGATCTGCTTCAGCTTGATAGGATCATCATCAAAGCAAAATGAAAAACTGAGTGCGGAATTCTGGATTAGATTGACCTTGACTCCCAGTTTGTCAAGGGTCTCAAAGACCATCATCATTTTCTTCTCATCCATAAAACTATTGTCGCGAACATGTAATGAGACCAGCAATTGTCCGAACTTATAAACAAAACATGGTTTCAACGTCTTCTGATGATGTGAATGCACAATACGAGTGCCATTTTCCTGTATGTCAAGGAATGAACGCACTAGCAGTGGGATTTGTTTTTGCGCAAGAGGTTTCAGGGTTTTAGGATGGATCACCTTAGCTCCATAGTAAGTCATTTCCGTAGCCTCCTGATATGTCAGTTCTTCAAACTTCCCTGCGTTCGGCATCAATTTCGGGTCCGCCGTCAACACCCCTGGTACATCTTTCCAAACTACTACTTCTTCTGCGTCCAGGCAATTAGCAAAAACGGAAGCGCTAAAGTCAGAACCCTCTCTACCTAGTGTAACCGTCTCGCCCTCAGATGAGCTTCCTATAAAACCCTGGGTAACCAACAGCTCATTTGATAATATTGGCTTCAACTTATTGATCCTGCTCTGGGTCGAAGTCCAATCGATACTGGCCTGGGTAAAAAAACCATCCGTTTTGATATAGTCACGAGCATCTAGCCATCTCACCTGCCAATCCTCTTGTAAGTATTTAGCGACAATGGTAGTAGAGAGTAACTCACCAACGGAAACGATGCTATCATAAAATTCAAACCAATCTTTTTTAGGGGAATCCAACCGCTGTTGTAAGGTCACCATCCAGTTCCGGACGTCCTTTGGAATATCATCAAACAACGTTTTGCATACATCAACATGAAATGTCAAAAATTTCTCAAGTGGTGACTTCCATAGCTGACCCGAAAAGGAAAGATGAGCTAATTTTTCAAGTACATTGGTGCTTTCACCCATAGCTGAAACAATAACAACAAGTGATTCTGGCGAATGCGTTCGAATGATCTGTCCTAGGTTTACAATAGCGTCAGCATCTCGGACGGAGGCTCCACCAAACTTGAAAATTCGAGTCATGCAAACGATTTTAATTGATAAATTGACCTATTTTAGCGAATATTCGCTACAAATCTATTCTCATGAGTAAAAATAGTCTTGGCTTACCTATTGGCACCACATTGGATCGGTTTATCAAAAAGAAGCAAGATGAGTTTCCGTATGCCACCGGGGAACTCTCTCAGTTGCTTCGGGATATTGCTCTGGCAGGTAAGATCATTAATAGGGAGGTCAATAAATCAGGCTTATTGGATATCGCGGGGGCTTATGGCAGTAAAAATGTCCAGGGAGAAGATCAACAAAAGCTCGATGTCATCGCTAACATCAGGTTTACACGAGCGCTGAGAAATGGAGGTCAAGTTTGTGCGATCGTTAGTGAGGAAGATGAGGAAATCATTCACCTCAATCCGAACTGCCGATATGTGGTGGCAATGGACCCTCTCGATGGGTCGTCCAATATTGATGTGAATGTATCGATAGGAACTATCTTCTCCATCTACAGAAGGATCTCTCCGGTGGGTGGCCCGGTGCAGGAGGAAGATGTACTGCAAAAAGGTCAAGAACAAATTGCTGCGGGATACATATTGTACGGTTCATCTACCATGCTAGTGTACACTACAGGCCATGGTGTACACGGATTTACCCTGGAACCCTCCTTAGGTGAGTTTGTGCTCTCTCATGCTATACTCAAGTGCCCTGAGGACGGTAAGATCTACTCTATCAATGAAGGATCTTGGAAGTACTTTGACAAAGGTACCCAATCTTATATCGAGGACTGTAAAGAGAGAGACTTAACAGCCAGGTACATCGGATCTTTGGTAGCAGATTTTCATCGAAATATGCTGAAGGGTGGTATTTACATTTATCCCAAAACCGAAAACACACCTAATGGCAAACTACGCCTGCTGTACGAGTGCAATGCGCTTGCTTTTATTGCGGAACAAGCAGGCGGTCAGGCAACTGATGGACATCAACGTATTCTTGACATCAACCCAACCAGTTTTCATCAACGATCACCATTTTATATCGGGTCGACGAAAATGGTTGCCCATGCGATGAGTTTTCTGAAGTAATCCTTTAAAAAGAAAAATATACCACCGCCAGAACTCCGGTGATCATAACTGAAAGCAACATGGCCAAATGATTCTTATGTTTGGCGCGATCACGAGCTGCTATAAGGCTTTGTCGTAATGAGCTTAGATATTTCGGATCTGCTACTCGATAGCTTGGAGCTTCTCTGGAAATAATCGCATCGGTGATGTATGACCTATCGAAAGGCTTATAAAGTGACTGGGACTTGAGAATGGCTCTGTTTGTTCTAAACAACGTGACCATGTCCATGGCGAAACCTGCTGCGATCATGCTTGACAATGTTTGGTCTACTATAGTATTCGTAATCTAGGAGCTTTAGTTACAGTTTTATCGGTACTTTTCGCGCGTAATTACCTTTTGTTTCTCGCGCTCGATAATAGCACCTGCCAATAGTGTAGGTATCTGATCAGGATCAGCTTGTTCCAATATCTGTCTAACATTGACCTCACCTATATCAAGCCGATAAAAAATAATGATCAACCGACCAAAATCCTTATTCAACATCTCCCGTATGTATAACGATAACCGCTGCTTTAACCAATCAAACGGCTCCTGAGACGGTACATCAAAGTTCTCTTCGATACCAAGATCTTTTCTGATAAGTTCAAGACTCTTAGTGGCCAATTCCAGATCATTCATGTTACTAAAAAAGACAATTATACCTTTATTCATACTACTATCATTCATTTCTTCCGGTCAGGAAAGTGAGGAAGCTAAAGTCATGAAAGTGGTGAAAAGCGTATTCATAGCAATGGCCAAAAATGACAGTACCATGTTGAGGCTAGCCTTCCACCCTGAAGCACAGGCATATACAGCCTACACGGACCAGGAGGGTCGCCAGTCTTTGAAGAAAGACGACCTTGAAAAGTTTATCAGTGCCGTAGGAACACCAAAGGAGAATACCTGGAATGAACCTATATGGAACGAAACGGTAAATATTGACGGACATCTGGCATCTGTATGGGTAGATTATGCTTTTTATCTAAACGATAAGTTCCTCCACTGCGGTGTAGATGCACTTCAACTCATCAAATTAGACGATCGGTGGCAGATATTTCACTTCACCGATACCCGCAGAAAACAGGACTGCCAAGTACCTAAGGGTATCCAAAAGTTGTACGGTACCCTAAAGTGATTACTCATATCTCAAGGTCTGGGACGGGTTGACCACCGCGACTTTATAGACCTGATATCCTACTGTCGCTAAAGTGAAGAAAGCTACAATACCCAGCGCTGCTACCATGAAAGGCCATGGAAAGACTATGCGATAGGCATAGTTGTCTAGCCAAGTATCCATGCCCATATAAATCAGAGGCAATCCCACAACAGCCGCAATGGCAATAAGGATAAAAAAGTCTTTGAAAAAGATGGTGATAATGTTGGCTACAGATGCTCCTAACACCTTTCTCACACCTACTTCCTTTGTACGCTGAGCTGCAATGAAGGAGGATAACCCGAAAAGTCCCAATACAGCGATAAGAATAGCCAGGATGGAAAACGTACCAAAAACATCACCAAATCTCTTCTCTTCTTCATATAGCTTTGCAAATCTATCGTCAAGAAAAATATAGTCTAGAGGTGCTTGCGGATAGAATTTGGCCCATGTCTTTTCTACATGCTCCACGCCGGCTCGGTAATCCTGAGGGCTAAGCTCGACTAATACACTACCCCTGTTTTCGCTAAAGAAGTAAACTGTAGGCTCGACTTGATTCTTGAGAGAGGTACGATGAAAATTACGCAAAACACCTATGATCGGAATCTTGTCATTTTCAGGATCTCTGCCAAATTGAACTTTGCTATTAAGTACACTTTCATAATCTGATATACCAAGTCGCCGTAGAAAAGCCTCATTTACAATAACTGCAAAGGTGTCGGTCTGTATCTGATGATCAAAGTTTCTCCCTGCCAGAACTTCCATATCCAAGGCGTCTAGATTGTAGTCATCTATCCATTGCACATAGGTAGTGGCATCCAATCGATCCGTCCTGCCCACTATTTTTACTCCTCCAGAGGTGGAGCTTACATCTGAGCTACCTCCACCAGGCAGGTCTGAAGTCGTCGCCACGGTCTCTACGGAACTGGCCCGCATCACCTCATTTCGAAATGCCTCAAATTTTTCCTGTTGCGCCTCACGCTGATCTTCTGGCACGTCCGGGGTAGGAAATCCAATCACATAATCTGTCGATATCCCCAGGTTCTTTCCCTTCATATACTGGATTTGCTGATAGACAATGAATGTTCCGGAAATCAGCAGCAATGAAGTAGCATACTGTAAAACTACAAGACCTTTTCTCAGCACTACGCCATTTTTAGAGTTGCGAAACTTACCTTTCAGCACCGTGACAGGTGTAAATCGAGAAAGTACAAGAGCGGGGTAAAACCCAGATACGATAGTACCCAACATAAAAAACAGCAATAGATTAGATATGAAGCCAGGATCTTTCCACACTTGATCGATAATAGATACGCCCACCAGCTGATTGAAAAAAGGAAGAACCACCTGTGCAAGGAATAATGCTAATATTGCGCTAAGTAAGTTGACAAGTAATGACTCAAATAAAAATTGACTAAAAAGTTGTCGTTTTTGTGCGCCAATAACCTTTCGTAACCCCACTTCTTTGGCTCGATCTATGGCCCGGGCAGTAGACAGGTTGATATAGTTAACCCAGGCGATTAGGAGGATAAAAACAGAGATGATCGTCAGAAATCCTACTGCTTTGGCACTGCCGTGTATCTCCGGTTCGAATGTAAAATCGGAATGCAGATGAATATCCCGGACGGGCTGCACGTTAAAGACTAGAGAGGACTCCTTACCGAGGTATTTTCGTGCTAGGGGCACGATCTTTTCTTCGTATTGTTCCAGATCGACACCCGGCACCAATTTGAGATAAGTATAATAGTTGAACCCGTTCCAACCATCGCGATCCAACTGCTCTTGAATACTTTTCAATGACATCAATATATCGAACTTGTAGTGCGTATTTCCTGGAACATCTTCAATAACTCCGGTTACTTTAAAAGGTCTCCTGAATCCACTGAGCACCTGGATCGTTTTCCCAACGGGATTTTCGTTGCCAAAATAAGATCTGGCTTTACTCTCCGTTAGCACCAGGCTATTAGGTTCTTGCAATGCGGTCTCCGGGTCACCAGAAAGCATTTTATAGTCGAATAGCTTAAAATAATTTGAATCCGCTGCCACTATGCCCTCCTCCAAAATCACTGACTGTCCTTTTCGAAAAATGATCCCACTGATTTTATTGGTTACGGTGTACCCAATGGTCTCTGGCGTCTCATCAAGCAAAACTCTACCTGCCGGATGAAATGACATGGCGTCTCTCACACCCAGTACGCCATCCACTACCTGGTCTGTAGTCAATCGATGAAGTTGTTGATAACTGGTAAAAAAGCTGTCGTAGTTCTTCTCAAAGGTGATGTACAGGTTGATTAACAAGAATGCAGTAAGACCTATAGCCAGACCAGCTACATTGATAAAAGTGTACCCTTTATGCTTGATTAAATTGCGAAAGCTAATTTTAATGTAATTTTTGAACATACCTGTATCATTAAAGCGTATTTTACTATTAAATGGTTTTAAGAGCGACGGCCTAAACAGTCTAAGCACCTCAAACAGATACCTGCAATCCGCCAACATCCTGGACCCCGATTGTAGTCTCGCATGATGCAGCTCATGTAGATCTCCACTGATATCCGCATAAAAGTCATCATGGCAATACCACCTAAACAGTCGATCTGCCAAAGACTTGATCATGCGAACTTGAGGTCCAAAGCCATCTCTGGTATGGCTCTCCAGAGACCATCCCTTACATTTCTGTTGTATTCTATTGCTTTCTTGCCATAAGCTGTTATCCTAAAGTACCGCTTGGGTTTACCACCTCGATGAGCATTGGCTTCACCTTCTCTGGAGTTGAGATAGCCTTTTTTCTCCAACCTCCTCAAAGCACTTTGCAAAGCTCCCACGCTTACACTACGACCGAGACGAGACTCTATTTCAGTCTTGATCGCAACACCGTAGGCTTCATCATAAAGGATACCCACGGTCAGCATAACTATCTCCTCGAATTCACCTAGTTGATACTTTTTCATTTCCCAATTTCCTATTTGTAGTATTGACGACTCAAAAAAGGAAAAGTTGCATATCGATGGAAAATTTTCTCAATATGCATGTTATCAAAACAGGAAATAGTTATTGCTTATCAGGCAACCATTCAAAGTCGTCTGCTTTGGGTGCTTTTTCCAGCATCTCGGCCAGCACTGGTGGGGGGATAGCAACTTTTCGAAGTTTCAGGTCTAGCCAGGCTCCGTCTACCTCTATAACTGCGGAAAGTGTTCCGTCTTGTTTGAAGACACATTGTCGAAATGTCCATTTTGAAGCATCTCTCCTTGCCTTTAGAAGAGCAAAATCAACTGAAACTATTTCATTGATACGGATCTCCCTCATGAATTGTGTTTCCTCGCGGAAAAGCACCGGACCAATACCCATTTCAATTAATCGTGCAAAAGGAAAACCACACTCGTCAAAGAAGTTGAGTCGCACCTGAGCTGCATAGTCATTGTATGCTGTATGTCTCATATGCCCATTGGGATCCAGGTTGGCCCATATGGCTTGAAACTCCTTTCTAAATTCTTTCATTAGATCTACTCCTTTTCCTGTTCAGCTGCCTTTTCAGCTGAGCCTTCATCTTCTTTTCCGTCGGCCTTATCGTCTTTCGACTCTTCCTTCTTACTAAAAACTGCAGGATCGATCTTTGTCAATTGATTATACCAGTTTATCAGTTTCTTAATGTCTGAAACATATACACGGCTCTCGTCATAGTTTGGAATAATAAACTTCAGAAAAGATTTCAATTCATCTGGCTCTGAGGTACCACTCAGCCCGGTATCCCCATTGAATTCGCCATGAATCTTTTGCATCACATCCTGTAGCGGAACCGATCCTTCGCCATCAGTGGTATAAATCGAAATGTCCGATAACACTGACACTTTCGCTTGCATACCTACTACCATTTTCTTTTTCTCTTCATCCAATGATTCAAGGATGACACCTGTTCGGGTGGGTTTTAATACTTTAAAGAGACCTCCTTTGCCTGAGACCGAGGCGATTTCACCAAATTCCATTTTTGCCTGTTTTCGAAGGCCGTAAAACTAATGGTTTTGTATGCTTCTGAGAAATTTAAATCGAGGTGGTACCACAACGAAGTCTTAAGCCCCTTTTGCCATAGGTTCAACTACTACTGGATTCGGGGTTTCTTTTGCCGCCTTCTTATGAGGGTGAATAATCAGTCGATTGCCTCGATTATATGTCAGGTAGTTCCAAACCCAACTGGTAAAAACCATGAGTTTGCGACGAAAACCGACGATGGATATCACATGGATAAACATCCATACAAACCAACCAAAAAAACCACCAAAACTGATGTTGAATGGGGCATCGACGACGGCACGATTTCTACCAATGGTAGCCATGGTTCCTTTATCGGTATATTTAAACGGCTTGAGTGCTTTCCCTTGCAAAAGTCGTCGGAGATTGCCACCCAAGTGCTCAGCCTGCTGGATTGCAACAGGTGCCAGCATGGGAAGACCTGACTCATGACCTGCCAACGCTTGATGGGCGACATCACCTATAGCAAATACCTTCTCAAAGCCTTCTATTCTATTGTGATCGTCAACCTTGATTCGCCCCCGTAATAATACTTCTTGCTCAAAACCATCAGGATGGTTTCCTTCTACTCCAGCAGCCCAAATCAGGCATTCTGATGCGATTTTGGTGTCATCACTTAAAGTCACCACACTGCCTTCATAGCCCTTGACTAGGGTATCCAACTTTACCTGTACACCAAAATCTTCCAAGTATTGTTTGGCATTTCTACCGGCAAAATCTGACATGGCATTCAAGACTTTGCCACTTCCTTCGACCAGATAGATATTCATAATCGTGAAGTCCAACTCCGGGTAATCTTTTGGCAAGATATGATCACGAAGTTCGCCTACAGCACCAGCCAATTCTACGCCGGTCGGGCCAGCCCCCACGATCACAATATTCATAAAACGCTGAAGCTCTTCTTTATCCCTGGCCAGCAAAGCCCTTTCAAAATTATTGATGAGATGGCTACGTAGCTCGAGAGCGTCTTTTATTTCCCTAAGCTTCTGCGCATGATCTTCAATCTTTTCGTTCCCGAAAAAATTCGTTTTCGACCCTGTGGCAATCACCAGGTAGTCGTAGTGCAAGCTACCAAGGTTGGTTTGTACCTCCTGTTGACCTCTATCAATGCTTTCTACCGCGGCCATGCGAAAGTGAAAATGATCGTCATCCTGCAGCAACTCGCGCAAAGGACTAGAAATATCCCCCGGGGACAGACCCGCTGTTGCCACCTGATATAGCAAAGGAATAAATGTGTGATAGTTATTCTTGTCAAGCATCACTGTCTCTACAGGGCATTTACGCAACTTCTGTATGAGAGCTATGCCAGCAAACCCTCCACCTATGATTACCACACGTGGGAGATCAGACGCGGGTAGGCTGGATTCCAGCGTTCTGCTAGGAGGTTCGATGATCGTGTCTTCCAATGTATTTTGTTTAACTATACAACTCCCTAAAGGGATTGCAGGTTCTACAATTTTCATTTTTTTTGAAAGATTCAAAATTGATTGGGAAGCGATACAGACTCGTTATCCAACTACTGCACTCGCGCTATCCCCTGAAGCCAACTCTCTACCCACTATCGCGGCTATATAGGTTGCTTTCCTCTCTCTATAGATAAAAGGATTAAACATAATCAGGTTACATTTTTCTGAGTCAGAAGTGACTTCCATGAGTTCCTTTCAACTGTCATGCACTTGATACATATTGTTCATTATTGGTTGTTAATGACTAATTTCAGGCCCATGAAGACTGACCAAAAAGTTATCAAGGCATGGTACATGTACGACTGGGCCAACTCCGTCTACAACCTTGTAATCAATACAGCTATTTTACCTATTTACTATACCGCTGTCACTTCCAACCCTGACAATGGTGACAAAGTCAATTTTTTTGGATTTGAAATCGTCAACTCTGTTCTTTACAGTTATGCGTTGTCCACCTCCTACTTGATTTCAGCTATTATCCTGCCCCTGTTATCTGGCATTGCCGATTACACTGGCGAGAAGAAAAAGTATTTACGAATATTCACATTTCTCGGTGCTCTATCCTGCATGGGCTTGTTCTTTTTTACCAGCAATACTCTAGAGTTTGGTATTGCCTGCATTATCCTGGCAAGTTTAGGCTATAGCAGCGGATTGGTATTTTATGATGCCTTTCTTCCAGAAATTGCGCCAAGTGAACTGACGGATAGAGTCAGTGCAAAAGGTTACTCCTATGGCTACGGTGGTAGTGCATTGATGCTCATCGGTAGCTTGATCATTATCACATTTTATGATTCCCTTGGCTTTGCTGATAAGGGAGTTGCTACTAGAGTGGTCTTTCTCTTAGTCGGTCTTTGGTGGATCGGATTTGCTCAGATCCCTTTCAAACGCCTTCCAGATAATGTATTTAATCGAAAACCAACTGGTCGGATTATTCTAAACGGTTATCGTGAATTGCAAATGGTCTTTATACAGTTGCGGAACCTACCCAATATCAAGATCTACCTCCTTTCATTTTTCTTCTTTAATATGGGTGTACAAACGGTAATGCTGCTGGCGACCTTATTTGGCACGAAAGAGCTAAATCTTGACTCTTCACAGCTGATTCCGATTATTCTCATTATCCAGTTTGTGGCGATTGCCGGAGCCATGGCTTTTGCCAGACTCTCAGACAAAAAGGGAAATGTATTCTCTTTGGGTGTCATGATATTTATCTGGATCGGGGTATGTTTTTATGCATATTCTATGACCACTGTCAATCAATTCTATGTCATTGCGGTACTTGTAGGACTAGTTATGGGAGGCATTCAGGCACTTTCAAGGGCCACCTTCTCCAAACTAATTCCCGAAGACAGTGAGGACCATGCCTCCTTTTTTTCCTTTTTCGATGTCACATACCACATGAGCGTCGTACTAGGTACCTTTAGCTACGGACTGATAGAGCAAATTACTGGCAGTATGAGAAACAGTGTTTTGGCCTTGGCCATCTTTTTCGTAATAGGATTCCTTTTGCTGCTAAAAGTCAAAGTGAAAAATGCCTCCATGGCCGAATCTTAATCTCCCCAAATGCGAACTCCGAGTCAAGCGCCAAGATGACGTAGACTGGGTTTGGGATATCATAAGGAAAAAGTTTATTATCCTAACTCCCGAGGAATGGGTAAGGCAACATTTCTTGCATTTGATGATTGATCACCTAAACTATCCTGGGTCCTGGATCAAAGTGGAGAGTGGTCTTAAATACTTTAAATCTACGAAAAGAACGGACATCTTGCTTTTGAAACGAGATGGAAGTCCTTTTCTATTGGTCGAATGCAAGTCAGCAGATTCCAAGCTCAACCAAACTACTCTGAAACAAATAGCTACTTATAACAAATCCTTGCAAGCGCCCTATATAGCCATCACAAATGGACTGAAGCATTTCATTTGGAAACTTGATTTTAGAAACGCCTCCTATCAGTCGCACACTCAGTTTCCAGCATATCCAGACAGCTAGGAGAGTAGATTAAGCATCATTAAAGCAGTCTACTTTGGAAGCAATTTGAGAACTCCTTTGCCTTCCACGCCCAAGTAGATAAACCCGTCCGGACCCTGACGAACGCATCGTACGCGACCCACCCCTTTCAGATGTTCCTCTTCATTTATCACTTGATCCCCTTCCAAATCTACCCGTTTCAGGTAACTAAATTTCAGCGAGCCAACTAGTAGATCGCCTTTCAAATCTTCTCCATATTTCGAAGATGAAACGAAATCCATCCCACTCGGAGCGATAGAAGGCACCCAATAGAGCAAGGGTTGCTCCATGCCGTCCTTCGCGGTCAGATCTGTGAATTTGGTGCCACTGTAGTTGATCCCATATGAGATCACTGGCCAACCATAGTTTTTCTTAGCTGCTACAATGTTGATTTCATCTCCACCTTTAGGACCATGTTCGTGTGTCCAAACTAACCCCGTGACCGGATGCACAGCCATCCCCTGAGGGTTTCTGTGCCCATAAGAGTAGATCGTTTGCATCGCAACCATATTGCCAACGTAGGGATTGTCATTTGGCACACTGCCATCATCCTTCATGCGATGGATCTTCCCGCAATGATTGCCCAGACTTTGAGGATTCTCGTCCCTATTTCCGCGATCACCGACGGAAACATACATCAAACCATCTCTGTCAAATACTATGCGAGAACCATAGTGACGTCGGGTTTTGGAAGCCGGCTCGGCTAAAAATACTTCGGCTGATTCCACAAAATCAGTTCCTCTTATTTCACCCCTGATCACGGCGGTAGTCGCCAAACCATTACCAATAGCTTTTGAATATGACAAATATACCAAGCCATTCTCTACATAGTTTGGGTGCACTTTTACATCCAAGAGGCCTCCCTGGCCTTTATCTACGACATTTGGAGTACCAGCGATAGTGATCAGCCTGCCATCATTGATCTTGTGCAGAGTACCACTACGTTCGGTGACCAGCATCTCTCCGGTAGGCAGCCAATCTATCCCCCAAGGAATATCTATTTCATCATTCACCGTCTCAGTTCGAAAGAGCTCTGGTGCCTGAGCCACGCCAGCGAAGTTCAAACAGTACAGGAAAACAATTAAAACAGGTTTCATATTAAGCGGTTTTAGCCGTATGACTCGGGAATTTCTAGACGGTTTCAAAACTGATCTTAATGATCCGGAGCTTAAAGGTATTGATCCACTGATGTGTAGGGCATACCAAAAGCCTCAGCGACACCTTGGTAAACAATATCACCTTGAATAACGTTCAGGCCAAGTTTTAGTTCTTCATTATCCTGACATGCTTTCTTCCAGCCCTTATTAGCCAGCTGGATCGCATACGGCAAAGTAGCATTAGTCAGTGCCAGTGTCGAAGTGTAAGGGACAGCTCCGGGCATATTAGCTACGCAGTAGTGCAACACATCGTCAATAATAAATGTAGGATCCTGGTGGGTTGTAGGCTTACAGGTCTCGATACAACCGCCCTGATCGACAGCTACGTCTACCAAAACTGTACCGGGTGTCATTTCTTTGAGCATATCGCGAGTGATTAAGTGAGGGGCTTTAGCACCAGGGATGAGTACAGCACCCACAATCAGGTCATGACTTGAAATCAGCTCACGGACGTTGTATTCGTTAGACATAAATGTGTTGACGTTTGCCGGCATGACATCATCCAGGTATCGAAGTCTAGGCAAGCTTACGTCCAAAATAGTAACGTCTGCTCCCATACCAGCGGCCATTTTCGCCGCGTTGGTACCAACAACACCTCCCCCAAGAATCATGACCTTTGCGGGTCTGACACCCGGCACGCCCCCCAAAAGGATACCTCTGCCTTGTAGTGGTTTCTCCAGGTATTTGGCTCCCTCTTGAATTGACATCCTTCCCGCTACCTCCGACATAGGGACCAGCAAAGGCAGCGACCTATCTGGTTTTTCAACTGTCTCATAAGCCAGACACACTGCACCGCTATCCATCATCGCTTTTGTCAGAGGCTCATACGATGCAAAATGGAAATAAGTAAAGACCAATTGATCTTTTTTAATCAAACCATATTCGGGTTCTATTGGCTCTTTGACCTTGATGATCATCTCAGCCACATCATATGTTTCTTCTATTGTTGCCTTAATCTTAGCGCCGGCCTCCTGATATACCTGATCGGGAAAGCCGCTCCCCTCACCCGCTGTGGATTGTACAAATACCTCATGACCGTGCTTGGTTAATTCTTTGACTCCTGCCGGAGTCAAAGCCACTCGATTCTCATTATTTTTGATCTCTTTTGGAACCCCAATAATCATAATTTCATCATTTTTTAAGGTACAGGTAAGCAAATATAAATGACCCCAAAATATCAAAATCAGCGTCTCATATCATGCCAGGTCGAACCTCCCAAAGAAACAAAAACCAGTTTCATTGATTTCAGAATTTAATTCAGCCGAGAAATATTATCAAGAAATAAAATTCTATTTTTTATTAAAAAAACTTACTTCAAAAAAAAATCTACTGATTTTAAAAAAACTCTGTCCTCGAAATTTCGTAGATTTGCATACGTTCTTTTACCAGTTTGATGTTGAAAAAGCCCCATTTAAAAGCCGACACAATTAGGCTTTTGGAAGGTCTCTCCAAATTGTCATAAGACGAGGATCTGCTAAACAGTATGAATACATGAAAGAAGCTCTGACCGAACAGAAAATTTCCTTTGTTGACAAAGAAGTACTTGCGGACTATAAGCTCGCTATTGAAAGTCGCGAAGCAAGTTTGATGGGAAGAAAAGAGGTCTTTATGGGCAAAGCCAAGTTCGGCATTTTTGGTGATGGCAAGGAGATCCCTCAAATAGCAATGGCCAAATTTTTTCAGAATGGTGATTTCAGATCTGGCTATTATCGTGATCAAACATTTATGATGGCCATAGGTCAACATTCGACACAGGAGTTTTTTGCACAGCTATATGCTCACACAGATGTCAAAGAAGAGCCGGCATCCGCAGGACGGATGATGAATGGACATTTTGGCACTCGATCTATCAATGAGAAAGGACAGTGGAAAACACTCACGGACATGAAAAACTCAAGTTCGGATATTTCCCCTACCGCTGCGCAAATGCCACGTTTGTTAGGTCTGGCATACGCCTCAAAGCTTTATCGTCACAATCCTAAGCTAGGCGAATTCAAGGATTTTTCAATAGACGGAAATGAAGTTGCCTTTGGCACCATTGGTAATGCATCTACTTCCGAGGGCCACTTCTTTGAAACTATGAACGCCGCCGGCGTCCTACAGGTACCTATGGTACTGTCTATTTGGGACGACGAATATGGTATTTCAGTACCGCAGAAGTATCATACCATTAAGGAAAGTATTTCCAAAGCGTTGTCTGGTTTTCAACGAACTGAAAAGGACGCGGGATTTGAAATCTTTGTGGCACGAGGCTGGAACTATCCTGAACTGATTGCCACCTACATGAGGGCTGTTACTTTGAGCCGAAAACATCACATCCCATGTATGATACACGTCACTGAGGTCACTCAGCCTCAGGGTCATTCTACTTCTGGATCTCACGAACGGTACAAGCCAAAAGAAAGGCTTGAGTGGGAGAAAGAATACGACTGTATCAAAAAAATGAGGGAATGGATCCTGGATGAAGATATCGCCACTCAAGAAGAGCTGGATCAATTAGAAAAAGAGGCTAAGTCTGAGGCTAAGCAATCTAAAGAGAAGGCATGGAAAGCCTATACTCGAGATATAAAAGCAGATCTCAACGAAGCGCTGGACCTTATTCAAAAAGCAACATTAACCACTCAGAATAAATCTCAGTTAGAAGGCATAGTCAGCCAACTGAAGCAAAGCCTGAACCCCGTCAAAGCGGACATCATGAAGGTTGCCAGGACGGCAATAAGGTATCTAAAAGATGAGCAATCCGGAGAGAAGCTGCACCTCCAAAATTGGCTCGTCGCCAAACAGAAGCAGTATGCCGAACAATACAGTTCACATGTAGTCAGTGAATCAGATGAATCTCCATTATTAGTTGATGCGGTCAAGCCTCAGTATGACAAGGATGCAAAACTTGTAGATGGTCGAGAAATTTTGCAGGCATGCTTTGACCATTTATTAGAGACCAACCCACTGCTCTTTGCTATCGGAGAAGATGTCGGTAAGATTGGAGATGTCAATCAAGGGTTTGCTGGGTTGCAGGAGAAACATGGCGAACTGAAAGTGACTGATACAGGCATCCGAGAGACATCAATCATTGGCCAGGGTATCGGAGCAGCTCTCCGAGGACTACGTCCCATTGCTGAGATTCAATACCTGGACTATGTTCTTTATGCTATTCAAACATTGTCCGATGACCTTGCGACTTTGCATCACCGTACCAAGGGTGGCCAAAAAGCACCAATGATCATCAGAACACGCGGTCATCGTCTAGAGGGTGTCTGGCATTCCGGGTCTCCTATGGGAATGATATTGCATGCCTTACGAGGCATACATATCCTGGTCCCCAGAAACATGACGCAAGCTGCAGGGTTTTACAATACGCTACTTGAGTCAGATGATCCGGCTATGATCATAGAATCACTCAATGGTTATCGACTCAAAGAAAAAATGCCAACCAACCTCACGAAGATCAGGACACCTCTGGGAGTTCCGGAAATTTTACGTGAGGGGAATGATGTCACTTTAGTCACCTATGGATCAATGTGTCGAATTGTCCTAAATGCAGCAAGTCAACTCGACGAGTTTGATATCTCCTCTGAAGTGATCGATGTACAATCTCTAAAACCTTTTGACTTAAAAGGCATTATTGTCAACTCATTGAAGAAAACTAATCGAGTAATATTCCTAGATGAGGATGTACCAGGTGGTGCCGCGGCGTATATGATGCAGCAGGTGCTTGAAAGAGATAATGGCTATCAATATCTGGATGCAAAACCGACCACGTTGACAGGAGCTGAACATAGACCAGCTTATGGATCAGATGGAGATTATTTCTCCAAGCCTAATGTAGAGGATGTCTTCGAAGCGGTTTACGCGATGATGGCTGAGGCAGAACCAGGAAAGTTCCCCAACTTGTATTAGTTGTCAGTGATATTAGCTAAGACAAAGTCGCTCGTTACAGCTTCGTTGCTCTTGTTCAGGTCTCGATCATAGATAAAAAACCTGAGTTGGATGGTGTCATTTCTAAACACCGTCCCAAATCCCTGAGACAGCAGTGAGTAGCTAATCGTTCCTGACAATGATCTCCCTATATTATCTTCATCAAAAACTGGAATACGTGAGTCGAAGGCTTCATCACATAGATTGCCGGGACTAAGTTCATCATTGATATTCACATAGTTACCTCCCACTTTTCGATAAAAATCAATGTAAATATTCTTGTTGAAGACATTACGTTCGATGAGTATGGTATCGGCATTATCTGATGGCACGGAGTCATTTTGAGATTCGAATATGAAATATTCATCACAACTATATGGAGGCAGATAGATATCCTCGCTAAACTGATTGATAAAATTACCCAGGATATCATATCGCAACAAAGGAGGTACAATATCAGCTGAATCAGCATTTACATAAATCAAACTGTCCCGACTATCCAAGATAACATTGAAAGAATGGTACGGGGGTAATGTCTCACTAGAGCGTAAACCTATATCACCATTGCCATCTTCAAATTCAAAACTTAATATCAATGAATCAGCGGCTTGATCTACAGGGACAAACCGGATTCGCTTAAATGAAATACTTGGCTCGTCGGGAAATTCCGGAGGATCAAAACAGCTCCCAAACAGAAGTAACGGGAATACCCAAATAAAATTCTTAATCTTTTTCATTTACCTCTCTGTAGACAAAACTACCTTTTCTTTCCCTTATTGCACAGGCAATGAGAATTGCGTATGCTAATTTTGACACATTGATTACAACCTCTGCTGTCAGTTGGTTTCACGATTCAGTCAATTTTATTCTTCAAAGTAAGCAATGCTTGATCACATGTTGATGGCCGACCATTTAAAAGAAAGCATTTTTAGCGTTACCGAAGAATCCTTCGACGCTTTGGCCTTGCGCGTTTTTCAATTTCAGTACAACTTGAATAAAGTATACCAAGCGTACTGCAACGCGCTCAACCGACCCCCGAAACATGTTACACAGGTGAAAGATATTCCGTTTTTACCTATAGAGTTCTTCAAAACCCAAATGGTTGTAACGGGCGAGTGGACCGCAGAGAAAGTTTTCCTGAGCAGTGGCACCACTCAAACGACCAGAAGCCAACATGTAATTAGAGAAGCTGCATTTTATAAAAAAGTTGCCCGTCAAATCTTTGAAAATCAGTATGGTCCATTAGATAAGCTAATTATATTAGCAGTGCTACCTTCCTATCAAACACAGCCGCAATCATCACTTATTGAGATGGTAGATGACCTTATCGGGCATGCCGACAAGCGCTCTGGCTACTATACCGAACATGATCCTCGACTGATAGAAATATTAGAGAATCTGCCACAGCAGAAAATTCTCTTGGGAGTATCTTTTGCTTTGCTAAACTTGGCAGAGACGCATCAGATTACATCAATAAATACAATCGTTATGGAAACGGGAGGCATGAAAGGACGTAGGAGAGAAATAACAAGAGCCGAACTCCACCGAAAACTCAAGGATTCCTTTGCCGTCGATTCAATCCACTCCGAATACGGTATGACCGAATTACTCTCACAAGCTTATGCCGCGCGAGAAGGTTTCTTCAAATTCCCAAAGTGGGCTAAAGTATTTACCAGGGACCTAAATGATCCGTTCAATTATGTCCAAAAAGGAAGGACTGGTGGGATCAATATCATCGATTTGGCAAATGTAGATAGTTGCTCTTTTTTGGAGACGAAAGATATTGGAAAAATGGCTTCAGAGGGCTATTTTGAAGTATTGGGTAGGTTTGATAATTCAGATGTAAGAGGGTGCAATCTGATGATTCAATAACTCACAACACAATTTTCCACGTTCATCGAAGTTTACCCTATAAAAGTTGACCATTTTTTTGAAAGAATTAGAAAAACTGTAATTTAGTACACTGAAAAGTCCACAAAATGAAACTAAAGGTATTGATAATAGGTGTAGTAGTATTGGGTCTAAGCGCATGTACGCAAAGAACTTGCCCTACTTATGCGAAAAATGACAGTCCTGGAGTGGAAAAAAGCGAGGAAGTGAAAATCTAACCGTTCCTTTCTTCGCCTAAACCTCCTAACCAAACTTTTTCACATCTTCTTGTGTGATCACCCCATCCGACATAATCACAAGCCGTTCGATTACGTTGCGGAGTTCCCTGATATTTCCGGTCCACTCGTGATTGGCTAGCTCTCCTAGTGCTTTGTTATCTATCTCCTTTGGAGTTGTCCCGTACTCTTTTGCAATTTGCTGTAAAAAATGATTGGCCAAAGCGGGGATATCCTCTTTGCGCTCTCTCAACGGAGGTACTTTAATCAGAATTACGCTGAGACGATGATACAGATCTTCTCGGAATTTGCCATCGGCTATTTCTTTCTTCAGGTCTTTGTTTGTAGCCGCTACTACGCGTACATCGACCTTGATTTGTTTATCACCTCCTACCCTACTGATTAGGCTTTCTTGCAAGGCTCGCAATACCTTAGCTTGAGCTGAAAGACTCATGTCACCGATCTCATCTAAGAATAGTGTACCACCATTTGCCTGCTCGAACTTGCCAATACGCTGCTTGTGCGCAGAAGTAAATGATCCTTTCTCATGACCAAATAACTCACTTTCTATGAGCTCTGATGGTATTGCTGCGCAGTTGACCTCTACCAAGGAGCCACTTGCCCTCGCACTTTTTTCGTGGACCCATTTAGCTACAAGTTCCTTGCCTGTACCGTTCTCACCAGTCACCAAGACTCGAGCATCTGTAGGAGCTACCTTTTCAATTGTGGATTTGATCTCATTGATCGCATTAGATTCACCGATAATATCAAAGGCCTTACTGATTTTACGTTTAAGGGTTTTTGTTTCCTGCACTAAGTTGGCTTTATCCAGTGCATTTCGAACTGTCAATAACAGCCGGTTGAGATCTGGTGGCTTCTGGATAAAATCAAAGGCGCCTTTTTTCGTGGCTTCCACTGCTGTTTCAATGGTGCCATGTGCTGATATCATAATAAATGGTGCTGCAATGCCTTTGGAGACGGCTTCGCTCAGCAGCTCAATACCATCCTTTTTGGGCATCTTGATATCGCACAACACTGCATCAAACTCGACATTTGCAAGTTTATCTATACCCTCTTGCCCATCTGCAGCTTCTTCTACTTCATATTTTTCATACTCGAGTATCTCTCTTAGCGTCTCGCGAATACTCTTCTCATCATCGACGATCAGAATTTTGGCCATTTCAACAGTTTTAAAAGTAAAAAAACAAGCCCTATAAGCCGGGTTCTGTTTTATACCGACGAATCGGTACTAGCCCATCATTTATCTACATCTACCATTGCTGACAGACTTGATCGGTCTACCCAATTTTGCTTGGGCGAGCAACCCTTATTGCGCAAAACCTATTTGACCTTTCAACCCGCAAGGTTTACCATGCGCCCCAATTCACATCAGGACCGGTGAGCTCTTACCTCACCTTTTCACCCTTACCCCGAACCAAGCCGAGGCGGTATATTTTCTGTGGCACTATCTCTTTGTCATCAGACAAAACTTCCCATTAAGAAGTACGGCGCTCTATGTTGCCCGGACTTTCCTCTTCGAATAATTTCGAAGCGATGAGCAGGACTTGTCTGACAAAAATAAATGTAATTATTGTATATCCTTCCCGGTAAGTTCCAGCTCCCACTCATCTGCCTTATGAGCTACTTCAAGGATCATCTCCTTTACTATTTGCTGATCAACATTATTCAGAAAGTGCGACGCTTCAGCCTTCAAAAATTCTCCGTCAATGATAAATCTCGTGTGATCGTAATCCTTCGCAGCTTCTAACATCTCCATGTACTTAAAGGATTTCTTAGCTGGACAAACTTTAGAAGTCACATCGATCACCTGTCTTTGGCTCTGCGGATGCTCCTTGATCTCAGCTATCACCATTTGGTGACGGGACTCTGGCAATGGCACAATAAAGAGCGACGTTTTCTCATCATACTCCGTATATTGACCGTCTATTTCTTCAGCGAATTCAACGCTAAATTTTTTAAAATCCATTCGTTGATTTTTGGTTGGAATTTAAGCAATAACAATACTTTTTCCTAGCGATTACTGGCTTAAAGCATCCTTCCTGCTCTTGCCTAACAATTCCTTGAAATCATCAAATGAACGTACATATTGCAAACTGACACCTGTTTCATTTTCGGCTTCCAAGCTAGTAGTAGTCCCTGTGCTCCCCGCAATAGTGTTACGGTCTACACGACTAAACATCTTGGCCCGAAGTCTACCATCCTGAGTCAGGAAGTATTCGACTGACCAGTCACCTAAAACATTGTTGATTGCATTCCTATCTTCGGGATTTTGTGCATTTGCAAAACCCCCATCTCTAGACACCCGAAGTCTACCATCGAGAAATGAATAGGACAGCCTGAGCTGGAAAGTGTTGAAAGCATCCTGATTAAAACTAGCCAGATCAAAATCTACTTCAAGGTTGTCATCTACCTGATTGACCCAGTAGCTCAGTTGATTGCTAAAAAATTCACTTAGACTACTCCCTAGATTGTCTCCTCCTACCACAAAACTGCTCTTCCTGGAAAACTTGCGAAGCATCAACAAGCTGAAAACCTGTCTTTTTAGCTCTTGATCATCACTATTGATCGTAGCAAGCATACTAGACCAATCACCGGCAGTTGATTGTATGACACTTTCATTTTCCAATTCAATAGAAAATGCGATAGTCGGTGCAAACATACTTTCTGTAAGTCCCAAAACAACTAGTACGGGGCTTTTCTGCACACCCGCGGTCTCCGTACCATACCACTCCGCTGGACTCGCAAGCTGCCTATAAACAGCTTCTAATTGAACTACCCCGGCATATGGATCTCCAAACCAGGATATGACTCCACCTGGCTTGATATTAAATTCCTTGTTGATACCAAGGTTAGCTAATGTGAAATTGTAAGCACCTTCGGTCACTTCAAGACCACCAAACAAGGTCAATTCGCCATTAGAATCCATTGTAAGCTGTATGTTGCCCCTCCCTCTGCCTCGAATAATGTCACCGGTTCGTGGGTCAAAAATGAGTTCCGCATAGGCATCAGGAGTCACCGCAATATCAAAATCTAACGATATTCCTGAAAGCCTGGGTACTTCTTCTTTTTCGGTGGTCAGCTCAGGTTCATCAAAACTGACAAAGGAGATATATTCCTTCCGCTCTACTTCCCCACTCTCGCTTATTGGCAAGTATATTCTTGTCCCTTTTTCACTAACTAGTGTAGCTTTAATCAACAAGTCTTCAAGAGGTCCTGAGATATCCACCGTTCCTGTAGCATAGGCATCTCCATAAATAGTGCTACTTTGCTCCGCTGTGTTGTTGAGCATTTCAAATCTTTCGGCATCTAGTTGAACATTTGTCTCAATGGATCGAAAACCTACATGGCTTAGCGCTCCAGTGAGTGATGCCTTATTGCCCAGCCTGTCGGTCAACTCCACATCTTCGAAAGAAATAGTGCGATCATCAAACTCGATGCCCCCATTGACTTTGTAATCAGTATTCAAATAGTTGATGGTAAAAGCACCTGATTTTATTTGACCTTCACCATTTATCTTGGGATCCGTTACTTTTCCAGTTACCTTGATTTTCCCAGTAGCTTCCCCGCCTATTCCTGACAGAGACTGACTGAAAATTGGCTCCAACAATTGTAGATTTGCCTGGTAGAAATCAACATCTATCTCTAATTGCTCTTCCTGTTCAAGTGGTTTAAATAGGCCTAGTACATCTATGGTTTCTATTTGCTCTCTTCGAATCTTAAAATTAAAATCCAATCCCGAAGCAGCGGTATTCCAAGAGGAGCGCCCTGCAAAATCTCCGACCAGTAAATTTTCGAAGTGCATATCATCAATCCGGATATTGCTATTAAAATGTAAGGGATCATTTTTGCCATTTCGGGTAAACCGACCAGCTCCATCCAAAGTTCCGCTAAGGCGTTTTGGAAACAGTGTCGCAAGGTTTTGCAGATCAAATGCATTGAAACTAACACCCATACTGGTGGGAAGACTATCAGAGATAACGCCAGACAGCTTAATGGCCTGGTCCTGATGATATATCTCTAGTTGATCTACCAAAAGCTTATCGTTATGCAGCAATATTTGATTTCCTCTAGAAAACACCCATTCCTTGTTTAGCGCCAGGATTCTGGAAGGTAGTACATGCATTTTGATAGAGTCTTGAAGCAATTGGATCTCTCCATTGACGTGAGCGCTACCTTGACTCTCAGGCTGCTCAAAATTTAAACTAACGTCGATCTGGTTATTGAACCAAAGAGATTCACATAGAAAATCAGTGGTATACGGCACCGCATCCCAGTCTTGCCGCTCCGAAGAAATCAGAATCAAAGCCAACACACCCAATGAATCAACGTCTTTGGAGGCACTGATATCCACCGTATTGTCATAAAATGTTCGACGACCATAGCGCACCGTGTCATATGCGGCATAAAAAGACAAATTATCATCTTTCCCCTGATGAAAGTTAGCTTCTATTAAGCCGTTCGCAGAAACGCTTACTGGTAGGTCTAATAAACCGAAGTACGGGCTCATATCACCAGTCTCTAATGTGAGCTTAGCGCCATATGTCATAATGGAGTCTGACTCAAAACCAACCTGCTTCACATCAGATGTGAAATAACCTTGATAATCTAAAAGCAGCCGATAAAGATCCTTCCCTAGCTGGGTGGGCAAAAAGTCCCCAGTAACTTCACCGGAAATACCCGGTCCTTCGACGGTCATCAACGCTCCTCCGAGGGTGTTCTCTTTGATCACGGTAAAAGTTTCTAGCCCAGTACTATAGTCGTCTGATCGTATGCTGGTATTATTGAATTCCACTTTGCCTCTGGTACTATCCAAATGAAAACCCTTCACATCTAGGGATACCTGTGTAGAAATACCTAGGTCTTGTGAGAATAAATAGATCTCATCAACATTCAAGGTATCAATATTGATCTCCGCTTTGATTACCTGATTTTGCGGGTTGAGATCCATCTTTGCCACCGCCGAGGCCTGGAGGTTGTCATCATCTATCTTAAAATTACCATCAAAAAAATTGGATGAGAACTGTCCAGTCACATGGATTTTATCATATTCGTAACCATTTATTCGGGTGTCAGTCATATCAGCATTAAGGAAGAAGTTGGCACGACTTTTTGAAAGCCCTTTACCATCAATACTACCTGAGAAATTGATGCGATCCAGGTAGGTTGTATCACCTAAAAGCTGGCCAAAGTTGAAATTACTTACATTTAGAGCTCCTCGGTAAATGGCATTTTGGAGATCCCCCGGAACCTTTAGGTTCAAGTCCGAATAAATGGTTCCGAATCTTGTCTGGAAAGTGCCCTTTGCTACAAAGTCCCGAACAAAGCCCAGCAAGGACCCTGAAAATTGGACATCACCCGGAACTACACTTTCCGGTAAGATGGGCAATAGAGGTTGTAAGTCTTCGCCTGATAACTCTGCTTCAGAAATACTGAGATCAACAAAAGTATCCGAAATCTTAGGTAGTCCTGCCAGGTAAATACTCCCTAGGAAATGAGACGAACCGTATTGAAGGCTGGCACGAGAAATATTAAGCCTCGGGATACTTCCCTTGATTTGTGCCGATAGCATCATCGCAGTGTCTTTCCTAGGTACCGCACTGAATACCGAAAGATCCATCATCGATATCCTAGAGTTGTTTAGACTGAAGTCAAGTTGAACACTATCTAGTAAGTAACCCAGGTTTGCTGGCTCATTGAAGGTAAAAGCAACGAAATCTTCAACCTGTGAGTACGGTGTCTTAACAAAAAGATCACCAAACACTAAATGCTTTCGTGTAAAACTCACCTCACTTGAAAACTGCTCTATTATCAAGAGATCATTGACTTCTTTACCGTAAAGCGTATGAACATCAAAGAGCACCGTATCCTCCCAGACACCTAAATTCTCAACCTCTATTGATGAAAGATCAAAAGCAAAATGTGAGAAATCCATTCTATCGGTGGATCCTGGTGCCTTTCTCAAGTCATTCATCGAAAACTGAAGGCTAGCGAATTCAATATGTCCCACTTTCAACTTTTTCTTACCCTCAGCATTCGCTGACTTCAAAGAATTGATAAACTCAATGACATTTAATGAATGAGTCTCATCATATTTTACAAGTGATAACCTGCTATTACGAAACATCAAACGATCTACGGCCAAGTCCTTTCCAAACAATAATGTAAACAGGCTGAAGTCTACTTCTACGACATCTGACCTGAAAAGTAGAGAATCCCGAAAGTCATAAATTTCCACATCACCAAAGTCAGCTTCATCAAGCCAGCTGATGCCAACATTTTCAATTGATATTCGATGGTTGCAATGATTTTGAACTATGGCCACCACCTTTTTCACTAGAATATGCTGTACGGAAGGTATTTGAATAGCCAGAGATATGAGCAAGGATAGGCACATGAAGGATACCGCCGCCCACATGGATATTTTAACTAACCGTTTCCCTATTTTTGCCATCATTTTCGTTCCGCTCCTTCCAAATAATGAGTATTACTATTCTCGGTATAGAATCTTCTTGCGACGAAACATCAGCTGCCATTTGCCAAAACGGCAAAGTAATTAATAATGTGATAGCCGCGCAATCCATTCATCAAGAATACGGAGGTGTTGTACCAGAACTAGCCTCCAGGGCACATCAAAAAAATATCGTGCCAGTTGTAGACTCAGCCTTAAAAAATGCACAGGTCACATTGAAAGATCTTGATGCTATCGCCTATACTCAGGGACCAGGACTTCTCGGTGCTCTTTTGATTGGTGCCTCTTTTGCGAAATCAATGGCATATGCCTTAGATGTACCTTTGCTTCCTATAAACCATATGCGGGCCCACATTTTAGCACATTTTATTAATGACCCAACACCGGAGTTTCCCTTCTTATGTCTGACTGTTAGTGGTGGACATACCCAGATTGTCAGAGTAGATGACCACCATACTATGAATATAATTGGGCAAACTAGAGACGACGCAGTCGGTGAGGCTTTTGACAAAGGAGCCAAATTACTCGGTTTGTCCTACCCGGGAGGCCCTCTGGTAGACTATCATGCTCAAAAGGGGGATAGTTCCAGGTTTCAATTTGCAAAATCAGAAATCCCTGACTTAGACTATTCTTTCTCAGGAATCAAAACGTCTTTGCTTTACTTTCTTCAAAAAGAAGTTCAAAACAATAACAA
>JAHCMJ010000181.1 GCA_019192485.1 Cyclobacteriaceae bacterium HetDA_MAG_MS6
CAGGCCTATTCCGATTTCGGTTCGCAGTGTCACCAAGTCATCAAATTGATGGAAACAAATCCCGAAAAAGTCAATAAAACCAGTATCGCTCGGATTTGGAAAACGTTCATCATGCATCGCATTACAGATTTCTGGGGCGATGTACCTTATACCGAGGCTTTTACTGGAAACATTACCCCTGCTTACGATTCTCAAGAAGACATCTATCGCGCTATGCTTAGTGAGTTGGAGGATGCTGTGGCTAGCTTCAATCCGGCAGCATCACTCAACTTTGATGCAAATGATGTGATGTACCAGGGCAACATAGAGAGCTGGACCCGTTTCGCAAACTCATTACGACTAAGATTGGCCATGCGCTTATCAGATGTGGACCCTCAATTGGCTCAGGAGCACATCTCAGCTGTCTTAAGCGATGACCTACTTATCAGTAACAATGGTCAGTCTGCCATCATGAATTACGGCCGTGATTTTGGCGGAGCCGATGAAAATATTCAACCCATGTCGCTGATCAAAAGCTTCAACGAGTACCGAGTCAGTGATACATTGGTGAACTTCCTACAGGACAATAATGACCCAAGGCTTCCCATGTATGTAGAACCCGTAAGTGGAAACACCTATGTCGGACTACAAAATGGACTCAACCCAGCTGAAGTCAATGCGATCAACGTTGATAACTACTCCAGGGATAGTGAAATTATTGCGAATGTCTATGCGCCCAGTACAGCTATGTTGTATTCAGAGGTGCTATTTCTCAAAGCAGAAGCTGCTTTGCGAGGATGGGGGTCAGGAGATCCGCAAACATTTTATGAGGATGGCATTACTGCCTCCATCAACTATTGGGTAGATGTGCGTCAAGATCTTCTAAATCGAGTTCCAGATACCACACTGATCCCAAGTATCACTATATCACAGCAAGATATAACCGACTATCTCGCTGAACCCAACATAGCCTACAATGGATCACAAGCACTTCAACAAATTATTACGCAAAAGTGGTTAGCTAATATCAACAATGGTTTTGAGTCTTGGGCAGATTATCGACGTACAGGCTTTCCTATTCTGAATCCAATACCCAATACTGACGGGCTTAGTGAGACCGGCGGCTCTGATGTACCGACCAGAATTCGCTACCCTATAGAAGAGCAGTCACTCAACCGAGACAATTATCAATCAGCAATACAAAATAATGCCGACCTCCCTACAACGAGGGTATGGTGGGACACACAGTAAAAATTTCTAAGCACAACCAAACTTTTAATACTAAACCCTTTAGAATAATGAAAAAGAGAAACTATTTTGATTTACCGGGTGCTATCAAGCTCCTGTGTCTTCTCCTATCGATTTCATTCCTTACAGCTTGTGGGGATGACGACGATGAAGACCCTAAAAGTGATGCAAAGGAAATTCTCTCCTTTGTCTTTGCTGACTTGACACCTGCAGTTACCGGAAACGTCACCGTAACCAATATCGCAGCTACTGTACCGTTCGGCACTGATCTGACATCGCTGTCACCAACTGTTACTGTCTCTCAAAGTGCAACAGTGAGCCCTGCAAGTGGAGCTGCCCAGGACTTTACAAGTCCTGTGACCTACACTGTAATGGCTGAGGATGGTTCTACAGCTGATTACACCGTTACTGTTTCCGTTGAGGCTGGATCTGATGCCAAGGATATCACTTCCTTTGTATTCGAAGGCTTAGATCCAGATGTGACTGGTGTTATCACTGGTACGGAAATAGCCGCAGACGTTCCTTTTGGGACGGATGTTACCACATTGGTTCCTACCATTGTCATTTCTGATTTGGCAAGCGTGGACCCTGCAACAGGTGCAGCTCAAGATTTCACCAATGCCGTGAACTATACCGTTACAGCTCAAGATGGCAGCGATCAAGTTTATACGGTTACCGTTACGATTCTGCCTAAGCCTGGACTTGATATTACTGCGGTTTGGGAACAGAATAACCGTACAGCATCAATACCAAGTTGGTTTGTAGCAAACAACGATCCTGATATCGCAGTTGGAAATGGTTCTGTTTACGCAGTTAATAATAGAGATAAACTGAGAATTCTGGATCCCGCTACTGGAAATGAAAAGGTAGCAGATCAAGTCATCGGTCAAACTGCTACCGGATTGTCCGGGATATACGCGAATTTCAGCGGAGTTAAGGTTGATGACGGTGGTAATATTATAGTTTGCACAGGTACACTTCCTGGCGGCAACTGGTATGTATTCAAGTGGGATGACGAATCTGCAACACAGGAAACAATTCTCACTTTCGCCACTACCTACAGAATTGATAATTTCGCTGTGGCTGGAGATATGGATGGAGCAGGTTACATATACGCTGCCAGCAACGGATCAAATGAGATTTACAAATGGGAAGTTGCCAGTGGAGAAGTTGTTAATACTACACCTACGACCATTACCGTAGCGGCAGTAGAAAATTTTGGAAGCTTTACTGCGATCCATCCAATGTCTGCCGATGCGAATTCAGATATCCTAGTTAATGGAAACTCCATTCAGCCAATTTTGGTAGGAATAGATGGTACAGTCAAAGATGAACTACCGGAGGCTATTACCACCCAAACACTAGTTGGGTTCAGCACTGACATGGTTTACTTCGAATTAGGTGCTAACAAGGTGTTGGTCACTATCAATACACCTAATTCCAATACTCAGGATTTGGTATTTATAGATGTGACTGATGGACTGTCAAGTGTAGTAGCTGATGATGTTCAACGAATAGAATTTGATGATAATTCTGCCGCATCGGCTAATGCTAATGCTACTGGAGGACTTGCGTTTGAGGCCGGCGAATCATCTGTAACCGTGTATGGAATTATAACTAATAATGGTATCGGGGCTTATACAGTGTCTTTATCAGAATAATAACTAAGAAAGGGGCGCAATGCCCCTTTTTTACTCTTATGTTACTAATATGTAGCTTTAAAAGAGCAATCAGCTATAGAAAAAGGACTAATTGAAATAAGCATATGAAAAAGATATTGAATTACGGTTTCATCGTCTCGCTAGCACTTAGTCTGCTATTTGTCGCTTCATGTGGCAGCGATGATGGAGATGATGGTCCCTTATTGAGTAAAAGAAAAGATATCCTTTCGCTCGCACTTGAGGGAGGATGTCTGGGTGGAAATGTAACAGGAGCGGTGAACGTGGATAATTTCACGGTCCGAGTTACAGTACCATTTGGAACTGATGTAACAGCATTAGCACCGGATATCGAAATATCAGAAAAGGCTTCTATCGCTCCGGCAATAGGAGTCGAACTGAATTTTACAACTCCTGTTACTTATACACTTACAGCTGAGGACGGATCCATCCAGGACTGGATTGTGATTGTAGAAATAGCAGCTGCCGGTACTGAACCTAAGTTGACTTTGAGTGACCCGGTGTGGGCATTTACAACCTTTCAGGGAAATCTTCCTAATTGGTTTACTGAAAATGGTGAAGATGGTATCGCCTATGGTAATGGACATGTCTATGTGGTATCCAATCAAGATTTGGTCAAAGTGCTGGACCCAAGTGATGGCTCAGCTCTTTCTGATTTGAGCAATACCGGTATTGATGGAGGTAGCCTAAAACTCTCTGATGTAGAGACCAGTACTGATGGCTCAATCCTGGCCAGCAATGTAGTAGACCACAATGGTACTGGCACTGCCACTTTCAAAATATACAGATGGGCTGATGAATCAAGTGATCCGCAAGTATTTATTGAATTGGAAGTGAGTGAAGCCGTTAGAATTGGAGACAACTTATCTGTAGTCGGCGATGTAACGGGGAATGCTGTCATCTTTACGGCTTATGGTAGAAACTTTAGCGCTGGAGTAAGGGGTACTGACGTATATCGATGGGAAGTTAACGGTGGTGTTGTTGATGAAAACCCGACAATCATCGAAGGACAAGGGTTTGGTATTGCTGGTTTTGGGTCACGAGCTCATGCCACAGCCCTCAGTGTCGATGATGATCATGTTTGGGTCAATGGTAATGATATTGATGTTACCAAGATCTCACTAGCGGATGGAACCATCCAAGAGCAACTGCCTAATGGCAATCGCAATTTGGTAGACTTTTTCTACAACAACTTTGTTTTGTTCAATCTTTGTGACAAGACTATTATGGCGTCCATATTTCCTCGAAGTGCAAATGAAAGCCGATTACTTATCATTGACGTTACCGATGGCCTAAACAACGTCACTACAGATGAAGTGATCTATTCTGAAGATTTTGTGCAAGGAAATGAAACTCGAAACGACGATGCCAGTGGAAATGTGACCTATAATATGGTCAGCGAATCAGAAGTTGAAGTGTATATTCTTATCACTAATCAGGCATTAGCCAAGTTCAACCTGACTTTGGCGGTTGCTACCGATTGATATTTAAAGGTTAAAATTAGGTCCAATACGGAAAGGCGTCGAATCAATTGTTTTGCATCTGGCGCCTTTCTTTTTCCCTTTACATTTTCTAAGCATATGCGACTAAGAATGTTTACCATCCTGTTTGGTCTCCTTATTCTGGGATGCAAAAACAGTACCCAAAGCACTGTATCCACCGAACCAAGTCAGACAGCTGTTCGTGGCGTATGGATGACCAATGTCGCCAGTGATGTACTCACATCTCGTCAGAATATCATTGAGGCAGTAAAGTTGTTAGATTCATTGGGCTTCAATACCATTTTCATGGTCACCTGGAACAGAGGTTATACCATGTACAGGAGTCCTGAAGCAGCAAAAATTACTGGAAAGGAAATTGATCCGGTTTATGGTGATAGAGATCCGCTTCAAGAAGTTATTGAAGAAGCCCATGCAAGGAATATAAAGGTTTTCGCTTGGTTCGAATTTGGTTTTGCATCGTCATATGACGATCAGGACGGCGGAATACTAATCCAACAAAAACCAGAATGGGCCTCTAGAGACAAAAACGGTAATATCACTGAAAAAAATAAATTTCAATGGCTCAATAGCTTCCATCCCGAGGTGCAGGACTTTCTGATCTCACTTGTGCTGGAAGTTATTCAAAACTACGACATAGATGGTATTCAAGGGGATGACAGACTCCCTGCCCTACCGGTAAATGGCGGCTATGACCCATATACGACAGCACTCTATCAATCAGAGCACGGTGATGCTAAACCACCTGCAAACGAAAAAGACTTTCACTGGGTCAAGTGGCGATCTCAGAAACTGAATGAATTTCAGCAAAAGCTGTATCAAGAGGTTAAAATGCTCGATGCAAACTGTATTGTCTCAGTATCACCAAGCATCTACCCCTGGAGCCAGGAAAATTATCTCCAGGATTGGCCCACTTGGATCAGACAAGGATATGCCGACATGGTATGTCCTCAACTTTACAGATACGATATAGAAGCTTATAAGAAGCTGCTGAAAGAAATCACCACATGGCAGTTAGCCTCTGACGATCTTCAAAAGTTTTATCCCGGTGTCTTGCTCCAGGTAGACGACTATAACCCAAGTCCTGAAATGCTTCGGGACATGATAACCCAAAACAGAGCTTATGGAGTACCTGGAGAAGTTTTCTTCTTTTACGAAGGAATAAAAAAATTCAAACCATTGTTTAAGGAAATGTATAGTGATCGACTCCCATTTCCAGCAAACACAACTAAAAAATGATTACAGTTATGAAAGACATGTTCATTTCAAAGGACTTTAAATTCATCCTACTTATAGTTTCGTTGATATTCTGGACAGCTTGCAGTGATGGAGATGAGCCCAAAGAGCTAAGTTCGGAGAACCTTATCCTGGATTTCCAATTTGAAGGCATCACCGGCAACGCAGGAGTAGTAATCGACAGTGAGCTTAACACGGTCAGAGACACTCTTCCCGAAAATACTGATCTAACATCACTGGTTCCTATTATTACTATTTCAGACAATGCCAGCATTTCGCCTGCATCCGGAGAAGTCAAAGACTTTACCAATCCTGTAGTATACGTGGTAACAGCAGAAGATGGTACCAATAAGGTCTATACCGTAATTCTGGAAGTCAAAGAGCCCGTGATCGTTGTCCCTAAAAGTGACGACAATGATATTGATGAGTTTGTATTCCAGGATATTTTCATCAAAGGACAATTGACTGGAAATCAAATAGCCGCTTCTGTCCCATTCGGAACAGATATCAGTAGTCTGAAAGTAGATCTCGATGTACACCCCAAGGCCACAGTAAATCCAGATCCTAATCAGGCACAAGACTTTAGTAGTCCGGTTGTATATACTGTAACGGCTGAAAATGGAGAGCAACAGTCATATACCGTGACTACTACTACCCAACAGCAAGACGTGGGCATCAGAGGAGTTTGGCTAACAAATGTCGATAGCAATGTGCTGAACTCAAAAGCTCAGATAGAGGAAGCCGTTGACCTATGCGATGAGTTGAACATCAATACAATTTTCGTCGTCACCTGGAACAAGGCACTAACTACCTATCCAAGCCAGGTGGCAGCCGCGATTACCGGAAATGAAATAGATCCTCTATATACCGGTAGAGACCCGTTACGCGAACTAATAGATGCTGCACATGCAAAGGACATCAAGGTCATGGCTTGGTTTGAGTATGGATTTGCTGCATTTAATGGTAGCCCGGGTCCTATACTAGACAATACTCCTGAGCACTGGAAAGCTATAGATGTAGATGGTAATATAGTAGTCAAAAATGGATTTTACTGGATGAATGCTTTTCACCCGGATGTACAGCAATTTATGATTGACCTGGTAACGGAGGTAGTAGAAAACTACCCAGATATCGATGGCGTGCAGGGTGATGATCGATTGCCAGCATGCCCTTCTGAAGCAGGTTACGATCCCTACACTGTGGAGCTATACAAAGATGCACATGGAGGAGAAGAGCCACCAACTCAATCAAAGAGCATCAACTGGCTGCGATGGAGAGCCGACTTGATCAACGATTTTGGCAAACGACTATATGACTCTGTGAAGTTAGAAAACCCAAATATGATCGTAGCAATGTCTCCCAGCCCCCTTAGCTTTGGTTATGACGAGTATCTACAGGACTATACCACCTGGGTAGAAGATGGCTATTGTGATGTGGTGAGCCCACAACTTTACCGCCGAGAGTCTCAAGGGCTAGAGGTCTACAAAGGCCTGTTATCCTCCCAGTATAACCGGTTAGATGCGCAGGACCAGTCTATATTCTATCCGGGGTTGTTGCTATTCTTAGGTGGCTATCTCCCGAGTCAACAGTTTATCGCGGACATGGTACAGTCCAATAGAGCCCAGGGCGTACAAGGAGAGGTATACTTTTTCTACACGGGATTTACTGATCCCAATGTACAGGAAGTGCTAAAAGCCATGTACCCTGAAAAAGCCATATATCCGGACCTCTAGGTTTATGATTTCATAAAATAAAATTCATCTTCTCTTCATATTTTAACCATAATGTGCACGAGCACATTATGGTTTTTTTATTACTTTTGATATTCTTTAAGTTTGAATGCTAAATTGTGCTCATGACTATTTTAGACCAACCGCAAACTAAGTTTGAGAAAATCCCAATCAAGCTTTTTGACGCTCCCAATGACGCGTCCCATCATGTTGCCAAAAAAATTGCTAAACTGATCAGAGAAAGGCAAGCAAAAGGTCAAAAAGCTGTATTGGGATTAGCCACCGGCGCTACCCCCTTGGAGGTCTATGAAGAACTGATCAGAATGCATCGGGAAGAGGACCTCAGCTTTCAAAATGTTATCACCTTCAATCTGGATGAATATTATCCATTAGCGCCAGACTCTCCGCAGAGTTACAATTTCTATATGGATCACTACCTATTCGACCATATAGACATCCCAAAAGAAAATATTAATGTACCTCTTGGCACAGTCTCATCAGAAGAGATCAGCCAGTACTGTGAAGACTATGAGGCCAAGATAGACGAAGTCGGAGGTATAGATATTCAGCTACTGGGGATTGGGCGTACTGGCCATATTGGCTTCAACGAGCCCGGCTCCCATCTCCATTCACAAACTCGTGTTGTCAAATTGGACCCATTGACCATTAGCGATGCCACACGTGAATTTATCAAAGAAGAGTACGTTCCTCGCATGGCGATCACCATGGGGATCAAAAGTATTTTTAAGGCAAGAAAAGTCTATTTGCTAGCCTGGGGTGAGAAAAAAGCTAAAGTGGTCAGCCAGGCAGTAGAGGGAGAGATCACCGGTGAAATACCCGCTTCGTATCTTCAAAATCACCCGAATGTCAAATTCCTGTTGGACAAGTGGGCAGGGCAGCACCTGAGCAGATTCAAAACACCTTGGCTCACTGGCTTTTGCGAATGGGATGATTTTTTGAGAAAGAGGGCCGTCATCTGGCTGAGCATGAAGCTAGGCAAACCTATTTTGAAACTTACAGATAGGGACTATAAAGAAAATGATCTAGGGGAATTGATCCCGCTTCCCAATTACTCGCAACAACTCAACGTAGAAATATTTGATCAATTACAGCACACCATCACCGGCTGGCCTGGAGGCAAGCCAGATGCTGATGACACCAATAGACCAGAAAGAGCTACCCCCGCTAAAAAAAGAGTGATTGTTTTCAGTCCTCACCCAGATGATGATGTCATTTCGATGGGAGGTACACTTCTCAAACTGGTAGAGCAGGGTCATGACGTACACGTGGCCTATCAGACATCAGGAAACATTGCCGTCTTTGATGATGACGCCATGCGTTTTGCAGAATTCGTGAAATTTTTGGAGTTAAAAGATGCCAAAAGTACAGGTCATTATGAAGAGATCCATCGGCAAGTAGTAGAGGACCTAAGTAAGAAAAAACAAGGTGAAAAAGACAGCGATATCGTTAGGTCCATCAAGGGATTGATTAGGCGAGGTGAAGCTACTGCTGCCTGTCGATTCTGTGAGGTAAAGGACGAAAACGTGCATTTCCTAAATATGCCTTTTTATGAAACAGGGGGCGTACAGAAAAAAGGACTTGGAGAAGATGACATCCGTATTGTGGCAGATTTAATACAAAAGGTTCAGCCACATCAGATTTTTGCTGCCGGCGACTTGAGAGACCCTCATGGCACACACAAAGTCTGTCTGGATGCCATCTTCGGTGCTTTGAAAAGTTTGAAATCCGAATCCTGGATCAAAGATTGTAACCTCTGGCTGTACAGAGGTGCCTGGCAAGAATGGGACGTTGAGGAAATTGAAATGGCCATACCTCTGAGCCCTATGGACGTTATGAAAAAGAGAAAAGCCATCTTCAAACATCAGTCTCAAAAAGATCATCCGGTTTTCCCAGGGGAGGACAACAGAGAGTTTTGGCAAAGGGCCGAGGAAAGAAATAGCACAACAGCCAAACTATACGATCGACTGGGCCTTACCGAATATGAAGGTATTGAAGCCTTTGTGAAGTATAACTACTAATCGCAATCAATCAAACAAAGTAGGTACTTCTGGCTGATGAGCCAGCTCAAAGAGCGTCTTAATTTGTCCCTCAGTATTTCGTTCTTTGGAAAGCTCCGGTAGATTGTCCATTGAGAAATAACCCTGGTCTGTCGCTTCAAAGCCATGAGATAGCTTACCTCCT
>JAHCMJ010000182.1 GCA_019192485.1 Cyclobacteriaceae bacterium HetDA_MAG_MS6
CAGTCAATCAATGATGCACACAAATACAGAGGTCTAAAGGCTTGGGTAGATGGTTTGACAGTATCTTCTGCCGCAAGAGATGCCGGAGAAGAAGGATCAATACATATCGGAATTGGACAAGGACTCAAGTCGACGGAATTCAAAGTATACCCTAATCCGACAAAGGACGGCTCCATTAAGGTAGTGGCCAACTCCAACGTAAAGAATGGACAGATTACGGTGCTTACTATAGAAGGCAAAGTCCTCCAAAAAGTACAATGGAATGGAGAATTGGAGGAAGTTCAACTCAACAAAACCGGACTCTACATTCTACAGCTTAACGATGGCAATGGATTAGTGAAGAAGTTTAAAGTACTCAATAATTAGAACAGGCTAGATCTGATCCTAAACTAGAAGAAGGTCGTCCCAAAAAAACACCTCATAAAGTCTGTGCTGCAAGCGTATTTTACTCAGCGTACTAGCGGCAAGTTGATGTGGATGCTATTTTTGTGACGGCCTTTTTTTGTAGACAAACCCACTTAACTGATTCGGGAAGATTTTGTTTCGAGGATTAACGTTCTGTCCACCTCTAAAAACGTTCTATCACCCTTTTTCCATAACAGACACGGATACTTTTGCATGAGTTAAGTCGTGGTCTTAACCTCATCATAACCGTTTTTCATAACCAAACTAAAAAGTCGTCATCAACTTCATGGACCTAAAAAGATTTCTTCTCAGTGTAAGCATGCTGAGCGTTTTCGGTTTTGTGCTACTATCTTTTCGAGTGAATGCCCAAAATCATCAACCTCATGTGGAGGTTTTTTCTGCAGAAAGCCGGGTGAGAAGTGGTATTGCCCTGGGAGGTATGGGCACAGGGGGTATCGAGTTGCGCAAAGACGGCAATTTCTACAATTGGAACATCTTCAACAATTATCCAAAAGGATCGGGTCCCGTTTTTGAGCTACCGGTCTTGCCTAGAACAAATGAGGAAGATGCTTTTCTTTTCTTCGTTGTAAAATATCAGCTGCCTGGAGAGCAGCCGAAACTCAAACTTCTTCAATTGAACAACGGATTTCAAGGCGGCGGACTCCTTGGTGAAAATCCCATTTATTATTTCCCTTGGTTATCAAGTGTCGAGACTATTGAATATTCCGGTCGTTTTCCTTTTGTCAACATGACTTTTAAAGATCCGGAAATGCCTTTTGATGTGCAACTGGAGGCTTTCTCGCCGTTTATCCCACATGATGTAAAAAACTCCTCTCTCCCTGCTATCAACTTTCGCTTCAATATCGTGTCGAAAACGGAAGAGGATGTGGAAGTTATGATCATTGGCACATTGAGAAACTTGGTTGGTTATGATCAGGTAGACAAGTACTTTACTTCTGAAGTAGTCTCCGGCCCAAGCTCGAAGTACGTTATTCAAGGCGTAGGCGGGATGAAGCCATCGCACGATACCTACGGCAATATGGTCATGGGTGCCCGAGGTGGAGATGAAGTTACCTACCATGCTGGATGGGCGCATCGACATCCTTACTACGAGAAATTGTTGGTGACCAATCGGTTTGAGAATGTCGACGTTACCGAAGATCGCAACAAAGTCAAAGCGACTGGAGAAAAGATTGCCTTCATGAAGGGTGATAATAATCAAATCTGTAAAAGCTCTGTTGCCGTCACAAAGACAGTACCCTCTAATGGTAATGCCTCTACGGAGTTTTTCATGACCTGGTTTTTTCCCAATGCTTATGGCGCCGTAAACCACTATATCAGTAGAAAAACCCATGAGCCCTTGGACAACCCTGATGGTTACAGGATAGCACTAAGACAAACTGAAAAAGTGGGTCATTACTATGAAAATTATTTTGGAGATGTAAAAGAACTCACAACCTACTTCGATCAGCAAATTGGTCAGCTGAGAGATAAATCCATGGGTTTCCTGAATGATTTCTACGATAGTAGTATTGAGACATACATTCTTGATCAGGTCAACTCTCACCTCAATACCTTCATCACTTCCGGTCAACTAGATAAAGCAGGACGCTTTGGCATACGTGAGGGAATGACCACCAACAAGTCCTGGGGCCCTTATGCTACCATTGACGTCTCGTTGTATGGCTCAGTATCTATTGTCTCACTATTTCCAGAATTGCAAAAAGCGATGATGAGGGCTCACAAGGAGTTGCAGACTGACGAAGGAGAAATCAACCATGGACTTGGTGACGACCTAGGTAAGACCAAAAATGGTACATGGGGAGTCTATGAAAGAGTGGATCTGGTGCCTAATTACATTCAGTTGGTGCTTAGAGACTATCTATGGACTAATGATAAAACATATCTCAAGGAGATGTGGCCATCGATCAAGCGTGGAATTGACTACGTCTTGCAAAAGAGAGATTTGGATGGAGACAAGATGCCGGACATGGAAGGTATTATGTGCAGCTATGACAACTTCCCTATGTACGGACTGGCTTCCTATATTCAATCCCAATGGATTGCTGCTACAAAGATGGCATCAATCGCTGCCGCTGACTTGGGTGATGTAAAACTGAGCAAGACATACGCCAAAATCTCAGATAAAGGATCGAAGCTAATGGAGAGCGAACTATGGAACGGTAGCTACTATAGACTCTACAATGACTACAACGGTAAACATGGCAAAAGTGAAGGCTGCTTGACCGATCAGATCATCGGTCAATGGGTAGCGCATACTTCCGGATTAGGTTATCTTTTTCAAAGAGACAGGGTGAAGTCTTCACTCAACGCTATCCTTGAAAAATCATTTATTGAAGATGAATACCTGCGTAATTGCTCTTGGCCAGAGCACCCAATGTTTTTTCCGATGCATGATACAGAGTTGTGGGTGGATCAAGCCAACACGCCGTGGACAGGTGTAGAACTAGCCTTTGCTTCCTTTTTGATCTATGAGGGGATGGTCGATGAAGCTAGAAAAATTGTGAAAGCGGTAGATGAGAGATACAGGAAAGCGGGCCTTTATTGGGATCATCAAGAGTTTGGAGGGCATTATTATCGACCTATGTCTGCTTGGTCCATTGTCAATGCACTGTCCGGTTTCAATGTGTATAAGGACAATTATTCATTTGCTCCTAAATCAACGAAAGAGGACTACAGATTCTTTTTTGCAGCAAACAATGGTACAGGTCATTTGGTCAACGAAGATAAAAACATGCAGCTGGTTGCAAGGTCAGGATATATTTCTCTAGCTTCCCTGACCTTGCCTGCTGACATGTGGCCTCATGCTGAAGGGACTAGCTTTTTCGTCGGCAAAGAGGAGGTCGAAGTGGCCAAATGGCAACAAGATGAGGGTCATTTAAAGGTTGTCTTTAAAAACAAACTGACCCTTCGACCGGGAACACCACTGCAAATAGGTGAGGTCTCATCTTTTCACACCGCAAATAGATGAGAACTGCGAAGTATTTTACTCTTGTAGCATAAGGTTTAGAAATACTAAACTAGTTTTATTTCGGATCGTATTTCTCCACTAACTTACTATGTAAGAGGAGAGGTACGATTTTATGGTTTCTACCAGATACAACCAGAGCTATTCAAGAATGACCCAAAATTGGCAAAGGTCGATCATTTTGATTCTTTTCCTGAGCAGCTTGGCCTCAGCTCAAACCTTTCAATTTGAAAGTATAGATCGAGACCAGGGACTATCGCATTCCTTGATCGTTGATATAGCACAAGATCATCGCGGATTTATGTGGTATGCTACGCAAGACGGACTTGTGAGGTATGATGGCTATAAGTTTGATGTATATCGACCCAAACCTGGAGACCCTGATGCCATTCATGATTCATGGGTAGTTGACTTGTTCGTAGATGCCAGTGGGAGAGTTTGGAGCAGGTTTGAAAGCGGGGGAATTAGCATTTACGATCCGAGAAAAGAAAAATTCTTAACCCTCCTTCACAGCTCAACAGATTCTAATACGATATCGGACGACTACTCGCCGAGCAGAGATGTGGTGAGTGCTAAAAATTCAATCGTTCAGAGTCCTGACGGATATATCTGGATTGCAACTACCAATGGACTGAATCGCATCCATCCTGAAACTTTTGCAGTGAAGAGATTTGTCCAAGGTCTGGAAATTGATGGCGGACTCATAGGAGATATCGTGACCACGCTTTACGTCGATGGAGATTATAATATGCTTTGGATAGGTTCGGAAAATGGGCTTTCCAGGTTAAATCTTAAGACCCAGACCTTGCGTCATTATCGGGTCAAAGATGGATTATCAGATCCATTCATCAGATTTATTACCAAAGATGAAAATAACGTACTGTGGTTAGGTGGACGGAGGTCAGGGTTGATGAGATGTCAGCTAGATGGTTCTCAAAACATTGTTGACACCAAGGCCATTTTCAATCAAGAAGACCGAGAGTATATGCTTCGGAACCATAATGTATATGACATGTTGGTTTCCAAAACGGGTCATATTTGGGTGGCTTTGGAGCAAGGGATTTTGTTAGTTGACAAAGATGGGAATGTGTTGAAACATTTCCTGAGGGAACATTCAGATCCAAATATCTTTAAGCTGGTCGAAGATCCATATGGGATCGTTTGGGGTGGAGGAAGTTCACCAGACATAGGTCTGATTCGCATGACCGAAGATGGTTCTGAAATCTTGGAGTTCAGTGGGCGTAGCAATATTCACGATGGATATGTATCAAATGTCATTAACGATCTTTTTATTGATAAGTCGGGGGTGCTTTGGGTGGGAACAGGCAAGAACGGGCTATTGAGACACAATCTTTTCAGAAAGCAGTTTGACTCCTACGGAGAAAACCGATTTAGAGCGCAGTCCAAGGGAGATACTGAAGTATATTCTATTTATGTCACAGAGCAAAATGAAATTTTAGTAGGATCTAAGCTGGCACTATCTGTATTTGACCAGGAAGGTCAGCTAAAAGATAGATACTATCTTGGCAATTCAAAAAATACTATTATCGATAACGTTCCAGGCGTTATTGAAATCATACCGGGTACCGATAAGGTATGGGTAGGTTACTTTGAAGGAAAGCTGTCCCGATATAATCTTCGAACCAGACGTTTTAGACACTTTGATCAACATGACCTCTTGGATTCTACGAGCTTTCATGGTTGGTCGCTTCGGGATATACTCATCACAAGTACTGGTACTACTTATTTTGGTTCCATGTCAGGAGGGCTCATCTACCAAAAGGCAGACGAACAGTTTTTTAGAGACTTTCAGGGTACTGAGTTAGGTGAGTTTCTCGAGCCGGCTTCCATTTTGTGCTTGCAGGAGGGCGCCGAGAGTAGAATTTGGATTGGTACAAGTAATGCCGGTGTAGTCGTTTACAATCCTAAAAATGATCATTATACGCAAATAAGTCGGGAAAGCCAAGATCTGCATATCTCACATAATGAAGTGAGATGCATTTATAGGCAAGATCAGGATGTAATGTGGGTGGGCACTCGGTTTGGACTCAATAGAGTGGATCTTGGTACGAGAGAGTCATTCAGTTTTTTTGAGGAAGACGGACTGCCATCAAACATTATACATGGCATTTTGCAGGATAGCCGAGACAATCTCTGGATCAGCACCAATATGGGCATTAGTAAGCTGAACCTGCAATCACTTATGTTTACCAATTATGTCAAACAGGATGGTATACAGGGTAATGAGTTTAATGAAGGTGCTTACTTTAAGGATCAAGATGGCTTTATGTATTTTGGCGGAGTCAATGGGTTTACTAAGTTTCACCCTGACAGCATTAAACCTGACCCCAGGTTGCCCGAGATTGTGTTGACGGATTTGTATATCAATCAACAACGTGTCAAACCAGGTAACAGTATCCTTGACCATGTCCCCACTAACGTAGCGATAGATTACATGGAGTCGCTAACGCTTCCCTTTACACTTAATAATTTCGGTTTTTCATTCTCTACGCTTGACTTTAGAATTCCAGAGAAAAACAGATTTCGATTTCAGCTCATTGGTCTTGATGATGAATGGAGATACTGTAAGCCTGGGGCATTTACCGCTAGCTACGGTTGGGTGCCAGCCGGGGAATATATCTTGAACATTGAAGCGAGCAACTTGGATGGTGTATGGTCTGGTAATATAAAGAAAATCAATATAACCATCTTGCCACCATGGTGGAGCTCATGGTGGTTTCGTTTGGCACTTATAGGATTGATTTGCGTGTTGATAGGGATTATCTTTTTTTCCAATATCCGGAGACTGACGAGGCAAAGAGGTCTATTGGAAGAGCAGGTGAAGGTCAGGACGGAAGAAATAATGGACGCCAATCAGCAACTACAGGCTCAACAAGTAGAAATGCTGGATCAAAATGCAAGACTAAAGGAACACCAGAAAGAACTTGAGCAGCAACAAAAAAATATTCAATTGTTGCGAGAAATGGGTCAGAAGATCACGTCTTCGGTTGAGCTGGTGGACGTTTTTGCTCAAATCTATCAGATCGTTAATGAGCTGGTAGATGTCAATGAATTGATGGTAGGGACTTTGGATAGGGCTGGTGAAAAACTAGGTATCTGGGGTTTGAAGTCTTTTCAAGAAGGTTTTGCGCAGGATCAGGTGAGCATCGAAGCCGTAGACAGATTATCAGTACATACGGTAAACAATAATCACACGATTTTTAGTAACAACCTTTATCAAACCGCCCAAGAACTATTACCTGCCGTAAATTCAAAATATGCAGAAGAAACTGCTGCCAAGTCCGGCATTTACATGCCACTAATTGGAACTGGTGGCAAAGTAATGGGGGTGATGATAGCATTGAATTATCGGCTGGATGCCTACGAGAAAAATGATCTTCATATACTGGAAAACCTGGCTTCTTACATCTCAATTGCAGTAGATAATGCGAGTGCTTATGAAAGGATCAAATTGCAATCCGAACAACTCAAGCAAATAGATCACATCAAAACAGATTTCTACACCAACGTTTCTCATGAATTTAGAACACCGCTAAGCTTAATCCAGGGGCCCATCGCAGAGCTTATGAAATCAGGTCGACAATCTCCTGAAGACTTGAAATTGCTAGGTATCACCAATAGGAATGCTCAATTGCTATTAAATCTGGTCGAGCAAATTATGGAACTTTCTAAGATAGAAGGGGGAGTGATGGAAATGAATCTGAAGGAAAGTTGCCTGAGTGATCAGTTAAGAAATATCAGCGAGTCCTTTCGCCACTTAGCTATCCAAAAGAGCATTCACTATCAGAGTACCGTACCAGACTTTAAGGTTAGGGGGGTGTACGATTACAATATCATCAACAAGATCAGCTACAACCTACTAAATAATGCCATCAAGTATACGCCTAATGGAGGTGAGGTGTCATTCGAGGTGAGGTATAAGAATGAGACTGTGGTTCTGGTTATTTCTGACAAAGGGGACGGGATACCTTCGGAGGACTTGCCACATATATTTGATAGGTTTTACAGGGGCCAGTTATCCCGAGAATCTAGAGAATACGGCGCAGGTATTGGTCTAGCCCTAGTCAAGCAGCTGGTAGAGCTCGTCCATGGTAAAATGATGGCAGAGAGTTACTATAGAGGCGATTTCCCAGATATGAGCGGTACGACGTTTACCGTATCTATCCCCATTGGAAAAATGGAGCAGACTCAGGAAAAACCTCTTATTGATGCCGGATTACCCGTTTTCTCACAACAGGTCGACCAAAATGGAACCAAGATCAACTTAGAGAAGGCTGATGACTTACTGAAAACAAAGGTCCTAGTTGTAGAAGACAATGAAGACCTAATAGACTTCCTTAGTGGGCGATTGAGTGAGCAGTTCAATGTGATTATCGCAGTTGATGGAAAGGATGCCCTGGAAAAAGTCAAAAAAGAGCAACCTCAGTTAGTGATTTCGGATGTAATGATGCCTGTTATGGATGGAATTGATCTATGCAAAGAGTTGAAAGGGAACATCGACACGAGTCATATCCCCATTATCTTATTGACCGCTAAAGATAGCCCCGAAGAACAGATAAGAGGACTCAAGGCCGGAGCTAACGACTACATAGTCAAACCCTTTGATATCATACAGTTGCGTATTAAGGTTGAAAATATTCTCCATAACAGGTTAAACCTGATTGATCAGTTCAAGAAGAATGTCTGGACTGGAGTACAGGAGTTTGGTGATGAAATCAGCCCTCAGGACCAGGAGTTTTTGAGCCGCGTCAAGACTATAATAGAGGAGCAAATTCAAAATACAACTTTAGATATTGAGTATTTCTGTAATGAATTGGGCGTAAGTCGTACTTGGTTGTACAATAAGATGAAAGCCTTGCTAAATATGTCCATGAATGATTTTATCAGAAACTGCAGGTTGAAATATGCGGCGAAGCTGCTCGTTACCGAAAAAGGATCTATATCGCAAACGGCATATGCCGTAGGTTTCAATGATCCTAAGTACTTTACAAGGTGCTTCAAAAAAGAATTTGGTATAGGACCAAAAGCATACATCAAGCAATTAGAAGCGCGAATTACGTCATAAACTTACTGTTTAAATGCAAGGTATTTTCATCAAGTTAGAAATGGAGTTAGGTAGCCAATTACTATTTTCCGAGCGGAAGGGATTTTGATCTAGGTAACCTTGGTGTATCTTTTATAGATGGCAGTGACTTGTACTTGTTTGAAGCCTTCTGAGGTGTAAATACGCCGATAGCTTTTGACTAGTACCGTGTTGTCATCCTGAATGGTGATTTGCTCCGGAAAAACGAATCGATAATCTATCTCATTATTAACGATTACATTTCGAACCTCTCTTAGTTTAATCGTGGTAAAATCGTCCTCAAAATCAAAGGAGGATGCCGTAACACCCAAAGCGTATATAACCGTCAGATTCTCGTAATAAACGGTGGAATCCATATTTTCTTCCCAGCCGATAATAGTCTCAATAGGCCAGGCTTCGCTGAAAATACCAGCTCCTACTCGAAGTTCGACTTTGGCATCTTGGACAGATTCGTGTTCTTCAAGTAGATTTCTTGACTTGTGGCCGTCGAAATCGGCGTCGATTTCCTGATCTGCAAAGGCTGAGATTATTTCATATTTACCATGAAATCGATTTTCGAGTTGCTCCAGTGAGATGTTAGCAACATCGTCAGAATCGCAAGAAATGAGTATATAACTTAATAGGGTGAGGGCGAAAGTATTTTTGATAAGCATAAGCGGTATGAATTAAAAGGAACTCTGATATCAAGCAAAATTCCAGCCAAAACTTTATCCTAGTATTGTTTTTCAAATTTATACATCTACTTTCCGTACTGGGAAAACCCTCTTAATGCTTTATCCGATAGGACAGTGAGTTTACGCCGTTGATATATGCTTTTGATCCTAAAAATTCTAAGTGCTGTGTGACTTGGAGGTGTTGGAATAGACTAATCCCCGATCCGATTGCGATTGGGTTAACCTTGAGCCTCACCTCATT
>JAHCMJ010000183.1 GCA_019192485.1 Cyclobacteriaceae bacterium HetDA_MAG_MS6
TTCGCCTATCAGACCGGAAAACTCAGTTGGTCTGGTAATAGAACGAAAGCGAGAAAAGCAACATCAGGATGGACTGTTATGGTTTTGCAGCCAGTGTAATAACAAACTCCATGACACTTACTTTCACTTGACTAATATCGAAAAGGACTTTCTACCAAGATTTAAGGAGTTTTTCAGTTCGGAGGACCTACGAACCTGTAAGAACTGCGGACATGTTATGGAAACCGATCCCCGATTCACAGCTTGATGAATAGGCAGTACGAGGATAGTGACGTCTTTGCAAAAAGCCTGGATGAAAAGGACGCGCTCAACCTGTTTCGGGAAGAATTCTATATCCCGAAACACGCCGGCAAGGACGTTATTTACTTCTGCGGAAACTCGCTAGGTCTTCAGCCCAAAACTGCCAATACACATCTGCAATCAGAACTGAAAAGCTGGCGCGAAAACGGCGTTGGAGGACATTTTACCGGGGATAAACCATGGGTAAGGTATCATGAATTTAGTAAGCGCCCATTAGCGGAGTTGATCGGCTCATCCACCCAAGAAGTCGTTAGCATGAATAGCTTAACGACCAATCTACATTTACTATTAGCCTCGTTCTATCAACCTAGTGGTGATAGAGTTAAGGTAATAGTAGAAGAAGGTGCATTCCCGTCGGACCATTTCGCCGTGGAAAGCCACATGCGAATGAAAGGCATCGATCCCGCACAACATCTGGAGATCTTGGGGCTAGATAGTAATGGCTATCTCTCTCCACAAAAAATAGCCGAAACTATCAGCCAACTAGGGCAACAATTGGCCCTGATCCTCTTACCAGGTGTGCAGTACTATACGGGCCAGTTATTGAACATAAAATTGATCACACAATTAGCACATGAAGTTGGCGCTCTAGCCGGATTTGACCTGGCTCATGCTATAGGAAATGTCCCGCTTGCACTTCACGACGACCAGGTGGATTTTGCAACCTGGTGCAGCTATAAATACCTAAACTCCGGACCTGGCAATGTCTCAGGCATATTCATACATGACCGACATGGCAAAAGCCCCAATACACCAAAATTAACAGGTTGGTGGGGTCATCATGATCACACTCGATTCCAAATGAAAACTACATTTGACCCGATGCCCGGTGCCGATGGTTGGCAACTGAGCAATGTCAATGTATTTGGCACCGCAATACATCATGCCTCCCTGGATATCTTTCAGCGAGCTGGTATCCAAAGATTAAGGCAGAAGAGCATCTCACTCACTGGTTTTCTCGAATTCCTAATCACGGAAAATGTATTGCTCAACGACCGAGTCACCATTATCACACCTAGTAATCCTACGGAGCGTGGTTGTCAGCTTTCTTTAATAATCAAACAGCAAGGCAAAGCCATTTTTGAAAAGTTAGTATCAGAGGGGATAGTTGTAGACTGGCGAGAGCCAAATGTGATCAGGGTAGCTCCTACCCCTTTATACAATACGTTTACAGATGTATATCAGTTCTACAAGACCTTGAAAATGATACTAAGCAAATGAAGAACGAAGAAGAAAAAATCGTCATTCTGGGAGCGGGACTTGTTGGGTCGCTCTTGGCTACTCTTCTCCAGAAAAAAGGATTTGAGGTAACTGTCATGGAAAAAAGATCCGACCCACGATCTCAAAACAGCGAAGAAGGCAGGTCCATCAATCTGGCCCTGAGCCACCGGGGTATCAGATCTCTGAAAGAAGCCGGCATCTACGAAGAATTGTCCTCGTCCCTGATCCCGATGAAGGGCCGAATGATTCATGACATTAAAGGGGATCTTACGATCCAACCCTATGGGAAGGCTGGTCAGTTTATCAATTCTGTCTCCCGAAAACTCCTCAACAACTTGCTTATTTCTAAAGCTGAACAAGCCGGTGTACATTTCCAGTTTGGAGCTAAATGTGAAAAGGTCGATCTGCAGAAAATGGAGATTACGCTGGACCAACATGGCCACCTCAAAATCCTTCGAGGTGATTTGATCATAGGGGCAGATGGGGCATTTTCCAGTGTCAGGAAAAAAATGATGCTGGCTGATCGATTCAACTATAAGCAGTATTACATCGACCATGGCTATGTAGAGCTCACCATACCAGCCACTTCTGGAAAGTTCGCGATGGAGCCCAACTACCTTCATATATGGCCAAGAGGTCAGTTTATGTTGATTGCATTACCCAATCCAAATCATACTTTTACCTGCACCTTGTTTTTCCCATTTGAAGGCACTCCCTCATTTGCTCATCTTGCTACTTCGCAAGACTTGCAATCCTTTTTTGCCGCACATTTTCCGGATGCATTGAAACTAATGCCTGATCTAGACCGGGAATTTTTCCAGAGATCACCATCATCTATGGTGACTGTAGAATGCTATCCATGGGTCAACAATCGGGCAGTGTTAATCGGTGATGCAGCTCACGCTATCGTGCCATTCTATGGTCAAGGGATGAATGCTGGCTTCGAAGATTGCCGCCTTTTTATGTCCATTGCAGAAACACATCATTTTGATTGGGATCTTGTTCTTGACGAATTTCAACGAATACGCAAAAAAGACGCTGATGCCATCTCTGAACTGGCATTAAGTAACTTCATTGAAATGCGTGACAAAGTGGCTGATGACTCGTTTTTGAGACGCAAAAAAATCGAAGCTTTGTTGCATGAAAAATTTCCGGAAGACTGGATACCCCTGTATAGCATGGTAACCTTCAGTGATTTACCCTACTCCGAGGCATTGAAGCTCGGCCGTATCCAAGAAAAAGCAATAGAAACACTACCGGAAAATCCCGATGAAGATGACCTAAGAAGAGTGGTGGAACTATTTAATGACTTAAGGCAAGTCGATCGGACAATTCATCAATAGTCTGTTGCTCTATGTCAGATATTCCATCAGCGGCATTGGCAAAGAGATACATTGATTCCAGGACAAATTCCTTGTCATCTTTATTGCCCTCTAACTTGTTTTTCAGCGCATTCAAAAATTTCTTTTTCCAACGCTCAATGTTTTCGAGCAGATACCTAAATTCAGTTCTGAAAAGCTGCGCCAATTTATCTTTACCGTCTTGATCCAATCCATCACCATATTCTTCAGCAAGACCGTTTGCAAGATTCAAGACGCCATCCCATTCCTCTTTGTCCAAAACACCATCACACATGCAAACCAGCAAAGAGGGATAAAGATTGAGTATATATGAAAATTGATCAATGTTCAAATCTATCTTTCGAATCTTTCGATACTCATCGAACAATATCTCCACTTGCGACTTCATCAATATGGTTGTTTTGGAATCCATTTTATGCACCTTGGTAACGTGAATACATTGAAAAAGGGATTTGTAACCGGAAAAATAGGATTTTTACAAGAATATTCGACACCTATCATTAAATAATACCATAATATTAAGCAATCAAAGCCATGTCGTCAAATAAAAACGTAGCAATTATTGGTTCTGGTATAGCAGGCATTGCTACGGCGATTAGGTTAGCTGCAAAAGGTCATCAAGTGACTGTGTACGAATCTAATACGTATCCAGGTGGGAAATTGACAGAAATCAAACTAGGTCGTTATCGTTTTGATGCCGGACCCTCCCTATTTACCCTCCCTTCTTTGGTAGACGAACTTTTTGAACTCGCAGGAGAAAATCCGAGAGAACATTTTAGTTATGCTAAACTTCCTATCAATTGTCACTATTTCTACGAAGATGGAACTAGGATTCAGGCTTATAGTGAGAATGAAAAATTTACTAGGGAGATCGCTGAAAAAACAAATGAGCCCATTAGAAATGTGCAAAAGGCACTAAAAAACAGCGAAACCCTTTATGCCTTTTTGAGCGATCAGTTCATGTTCCGCTCGTTACATGATCCACGAACATTTCTGACCAAGAAGGCAATTTGGTCCTATTTCAATTTACATCGCATGGATTTTTTCAGATCCATGAATCGCGCCAATGAATCATTTTTTAAAGATAAGCGGGTAGTTCAGTTATTCAATAGGTACGCAACCTACAATGGCTCAAACCCCTACCAGACGCCAGCTACAATGAATATCATCCCCCACTTAGAGTTTGGCTATGGGGCCTTTTTCCCGGATAAGGGGATGCACCACATTACTGAAAGTTTAATAAACCTGGCAGGAAGACTGGGAGTTTCTTTTTTATACAACCATCATGTACAAAAAATCAACATTACGGATGGAGAGGCTACAGGACTAGTGGTCAACAATAAATCTGTAGATTATGATCGGGTAGTCTGCAATATGGATATGGTAAGTGCCTATAAACATTTGTTAAAGGACCAAAAACAACCCAAAAAATTACTTCAGCAGCCCAAGTCAAGCTCCGCGCTTATCTTCTACTGGGGTGTCAAGCGGTCATTCAATCAATTAGACCTCCACAACATTTTCTTCAGCCAGGACTATCAAAAAGAATTTGATTGTATTTTCAATAAAGGAGGTATTTCTAATGACCCGACGGTGTATATCAATATCACCTCAAAACTTAAAAAGGATGATGCCCCATCGGGATGTGAAAACTGGTTTACTATGATCAATACTCCAAATAATCAAGGCCAGGACTGGGATACCTTGGTAGGAGTTGCTAGAAAAAACATTCAACAAAAGTTATCCAGACTTCTTGGGACAGATATCCAATCACTCATCGAAGAAGAAGATATTCTAGATGCTAGAACTATTGAAAGTCGAACGAGTTCTTCTCTTGGCGCACTATATGGCAATAGCTCGAACAACAAGTTTGCTGCCTTTCTCAGACATCCTAATTTCTCCAAAAATATCAAGCAACTATATTTTTGTGGAGGCAGTGTACATCCCGGTGGAGGAATACCCATGTGCTTGTCTTCAGCAAAAATTGTAGATCGCTATTTCAAGTGATCTCATCTTCGGGAAACAGCGTTTTGTAGTTTTCAAAAGTCTCTAGTATGACTTTGACATATCTTACCGGTTCCAAGCCTCTGCAGTAACCAAACACTACGACTTCATCATTGAAGTATTCTACTTCTGATTTTTTGATCAGATAGGGCGCGACATTTTCCCAATATCGTGGGTCAGCACCGTATTTATCAGCAAGCCTAATCGCATCAAAGACATGACCGTGTCCTACGTTGTAAGAAGCCAGCACAAATTTGATTCTTTCGGTGGCATCTTCTATCTCAGGCTCCCACATCTTAAGAAGCCATTTAAGGTGTTCCACCCCAGCATGAATATTCTGAGCCGGATTCTTCAGATTCTTGACATTGTGTTCCGCCGCCGTCATTGGTAGCACCTGCATGAGGCCTATTGCCCCTGCCCAGGAGACGGCTTTGGGTTTGAATTTAGACTCTTTGTAAATCTGGGCAGCAAGTAGTCGCCAATCCCAAGATAGTTCTGAAGCCCCTATTTTAATCAACGAGTCAAAAGGAGATATCTCTGTACCTCTCAAAGAAGAAAACCTGGATCTGCTCCTGGCAAGGCTGGCTTTGGAACTGCGGAAGTACTTATTGTAAACAGTATAATACTCAGAGGTTTTTCTCATATGCTCAATCCAACCATTCAATGCTGTTAATAAGCTATCCGAGTTTCTTCTAACTCCCCATGCAATCTGCTGAGGGAAGCTCACCGCCGTCTTGATATCTAAAATCGGGTAATACGTAGAATTGACTAAAGCAATATCTTCCTCTGCCACAGTATAGTCTATCTCTCCCTTGGCCACTTTTTGAATAATAGTCTCTGTCTCGACGTTGGGGAAATCTTCTATAATCAATATATCCCCTCCTATCTCATCGGAGAGGTTGCGCAGGCGGGTAAGGTAAGCTGAATGATGCCGAACATGGACCTCTTTACCAATCAGATCAACGGGGTTTCTAAGTAATGCCTTTTCTATTTCGTGATATTTCAGTTGTCGCCAGTTTTCTGGTTTTCGCTGAATCAGTACCTGTCTGACTATATTATGATAATGCGTGAAGGCAATTCTTTTCTTACGCTCTTTTGTAACGGTCAGGTTATAGGCCAAAATATCGCCCTCACCTTTGTTCAATTTTTGGAAAGCTTCCTCAATACTCGTTGTCACATCGAGCCGAAGGTCTAAACCCATCGAATCTGCAAACATCTTGAGTAGGTCATACTCATAGCCCATTGTCTTGCCTCGATACAGAAACAAGCCAGTACTACTATTGTCAATAAGTGCCGTGAGATACCCTCTTTCTTTGATATGCTCATAGTCAAATTCCACAACCACTTCAGGAATCAAGGTCTTGGGGTCTCCTTGTTTGCTCCCTAAATTTGATTTCCTACAACTGAAGGTAAATGTAGTGAGTAAACTAAGTAGCAATAAACACTTGGGCGGCTGTCTCAACATAGCTAGCCCATTATCCTAAGAAAAGGAGATAAAAACAAATTAATTGAAGTGAAAGTCAGTAAACAGCAGAAGGACGTAGCATTTTGACCGCTGTACTGTAGATGCCATCAGGATCAAATCCACATTCGCGATGCAGTTCTATCTGCTCCCCGTGCTCAACGATGCCATCAGGAATACCCAACCTAGCTACTTGGGATGTATATTGATTGTCGACCATGAATTCTAGTATGGCGGAACCAAATCCTCCCATTAGACATCCATCCTCGACGGTGATTACGTACTGGTGCTTTTTGAAGACTCGATGCAAGAGTTCTTCGTCAAGAGGCTTGACAAATCTCATGTCATAATGTGCCGCATCAATGCCTTCTTCAGCTAGTCTTTCAGAAGCTTCTATGGCATAGTTGCCAATATGGCCAATCGTAAGAAACGCGATATCCTGACCTTCTTTGACTATTCGGCCTTTGCCTACTTCGGTACTTGCCAAAGGAGTCCTCCACTCAGGCATTACGCCAGTACCTCTTGGGTATCTTATGGAGAATGGTCCATTGTACTCAGATGCGGCAAGCATCAGATTACGAAGTTCCTCCTCGTTCATGGGAGCGGAGACAACTAGGTTTGGGATACACCTCATGTAAGCTAAATCATATGCTCCATGATGAGTCGGACCGTCCGCCCCTGCAAACCCTGCTCTATCCAGGCAAAAGACTACGGGCAGCTTTTGTATACACACATCATGGATCACTTGATCATAAGCCCTTTGCATGAAGGTACTGTAGATATTGCAAAATGGGACCAACCCTTGGGTAGCCAATCCGGCAGAGAAGGTGACTGCGTGCTGTTCAGCAATGCCCACATCAAATGACCTCTCAGGGAATTCTCTCATCATAATATTCATGGAAGAACCTGATGGCATCGCAGGCGTTACACCCATGATCTTTTCATTCTTCTTAGCCAATTCCACCAGCGTATGACCAAAAACATCCTGATATTTTGGAGCTTGCGGCTCGGTATGTACTTTTTTCCTAATCTCCCCTGTAATCTTATCAAACTTCCCTGGTGCATGCCATTTGGTCTGATTTTCTTCTGCAGCCTTATATCCTTTCCCTTTCACAGTGACACAGTGAAGGATTTTCGGCCCTTTGATGTCTTTCATGTCACTGAGAATATCAGCCAGATGATTGACATCATGACCATCCACAGGACCAAAGTATCTGAGGTTCAAAGATTCAAATAGATTGCTTTGTTTCAGCAAAAAAGACTTGAGGCTATTCTCCAGCTTGGCAACAATATCTCGGGCATTTGGGCCAAACTTACTGACTTTGCCCAGCATATTCCACACCTCATCTCGAAAGCGATTATAGGTATGGGAGGTAGTAATATCTGTCAGGTAGTCTTTCAGCGCTCCCACATTGGGATCTATCGACATGCAATTGTCATTAAGGATGATCAGCAAGTTGGAGTTTGAAACTCCTGCGTGATTCATTGCCTCAAAAGCCATGCCCCCTGTCATAGCACCGTCACCAATAACAGCAATGTGATGGCGGTCATCTTCTTTGAAATTGTTAGCTGCGGCCATTCCTAGTGCTGCAGAAATGGAAGTCGAGGAATGCCCTACACCAAAAGTATCAAAATCACTCTCTGCCCTTTTAGGAAATCCTGAAAGCCCCTTGTATAACCTATTGGTATGAAATTGATTTCTACGTCCTGTTAGAATCTTATGACCGTAAGCCTGGTGTCCTACGTCCCAGACCAATTGATCTTTGGGAGTATCAAATACGTAATGCAATGCCACCGTCAACTCAACAACTCCTAAACTGGCCCCAAAGTGACCTCCATAGACTGAAACATGATCTATGATATACTCTCTTAGCTCTTCACATACCTGTGCCAACTGGATGGGGTCCACCTGTCTCAGGTCTGCGGGGGTATTGATTTGTTTAAGAAGCTGTCCGGGCTCTATCAACATGATGGGAACGTTTGAAAGATGTTAGGTGAACCAATTACCTTGTCAATTGTTTTTGAAATGTTGTCTGAGAAAATAATCCGACAAAAGTAAGCTTTTTTAAGATAGCGATTTCTTCCATCTTTGTATCTTATCGCAAAATTCTAAAGTTTGACGGCAGCATCAGAAAATGAAAAGTTTGAAATCAAGCTACCCCTCTTCGAAGGGCCATTTGATTTGTTGCTGTTTTTCATCGAGAGGGACGAATTAGACATCCACGACATCCCTATTTCAAAGATCACCAACGATTTTTTAGCCTACTTGCATGAGCTTGAGAATTTGAATATGGAAGTTGCCAGTGAGTTCATCCTAGTAGCAGCCACTTTGATGAAAATCAAAGCCAAAATGCTCCTCCCGAGGCCTGTATTGGATGAAGAAGGCAATGAAATAGATCCACGCGATGAACTAGTCAAGCATCTGCTAGAATACAAAAGGTATAAGTCAGTCATTGAAAACCTTTCCTCAATGGAAAGCAATAGACTGGATCAGGAAAAACGGGGAAATCTCCTAAAGGAAGTGAGAGGTCTTTCGCAAACTATTGATGTGGAAGCGGAGCTGCAGGACTTGGATCTCTATAGGATGATGAGGGTCTTCCAAAAGGTAATGGGCCGGTACGAGTTTGAAAAAAACAAGCCTATTCATCAGGTAGTACAATATCCTTACACAATTGATGACCAGAAGTCTTACCTCGTCACCAGGTTATACCATAGCTCCTCCAAAAGGCTATCTTTCATAGACCTGGTGAAGGAGAAGCCGGAAAAGATCTTTGTCATCTTCAATTTCCTGGCTATTTTGGAGTTGCTACAATTAAAAAAAATAACCCTCCACATTGGCGAAGGGTTTAATAATTTTTGGATTGAGCCTATCCATAAGGAAGGCCAAGTCGCTGAATCCTAGAATCTTTCCAGACTAGAAAAGAAGAATGAGGCCTCGATGGCAGCATTTTCATCTGAATCAGACCCGTGGATAGCATTGGCCTCGATTGATTTAGCAAATAGTTT
>JAHCMJ010000184.1 GCA_019192485.1 Cyclobacteriaceae bacterium HetDA_MAG_MS6
GACAAAACTCCGTGCGGTTAGCAGGCCAATCCAGGCCGGGCCAATATGCGCTTTATGTACCTTTCAAATTCTTTTGTCTGGAGATGAGCAATTATTCACTAATACATTGTCCTTCAGCGATATATTCGACAGCAAACGACAACAAGTATTTAACTCCCGGATATAATCTCCACGGCAGTTGCCTATGCTCATTTCCTCAGACAATCTAACCTAAAATGGTTTGACGACCAAGACCTAATATGACCTCAGGAAAAGACTACCCATGAGATCTTAAATACACAACCTATTAAATCAGTAGCTAACCTGATTTTTTAGTGCTAGGCAGCTGACATAAGTCCTGATGTGGCATAAGCTACCATTCTAGTTTTGTCTTCGAAAATCAATTTCCAACTCTAAAACACTCACGATGGAAGTAATGGAAAAAAAACCCGCAAAAGACAGAATAGACGTGAAACATAGAGCCCTAAGACAATGGGTTTCTGACGTTGCTGCCAAGTGCCAACCCGATCAAATCTACTGGTGTGACGGATCGCAGGAAGAATATAATTCATTGACACAACAACTGGTAGACAAAGGAACTTTCACAAGACTAAACCCTGAGAAAAGACCCAACAGCTTTGCTTGCTTCTCAGACCCGAGTGATGTAGCCAGAGTAGAGGACAAAACCTTTATCTGTAGCAGAAGAAAAGAAGATGCCGGACCTACCAACAACTGGATGGATCCCAAGGAAATGAAAGCAACGCTGGATCCATTATTCGAAGGGTGTATGAAAGGCCGTACTATGTATGTCATCCCATTCTGCATGGGCCCTCTGGGTTCTCCCATCTCACAAATTGGAGTGGAAATCACGGATTCGGAATATGTAGTTGTCAATATGCGAATCATGACCCGCATGGGTGTTGACGCATTGAACCAACTTGGAGCAGAAGGAGAATTTATCAAATGTCTGCATACTGTCGGAGCGCCGCTAGAGCCAGGTCAGGAAGATGTGAAATGGCCATGTAATCCTACGACCAAATACATTGTACACTACCCCGAAGAAAGAAGTATTATTTCTTATGGCTCTGGATATGGCGGCAATGCACTTCTTGGGAAAAAATGTTTTGCCCTGCGTATTGCTTCTGTCATGGCACGTGAAGAAGGGTGGCTAGCGGAGCATATGCTTATCCTCGGTGCCAAAAGTCCCGAAGGAGAAAAAACTTATGTCGCTGCCGCTTTCCCAAGCGCGTGTGGCAAAACTAACTTTGCCATGATTATCCCCCCTCAAGGTACAGGTGAGTGGGAAATCACCACAGTAGGTGATGATATCGCCTGGATCAAACCGGGAGCCGATGGCAGGCTATACGCAATCAACCCGGAAGCAGGATACTTCGGTGTAGCCCCTGGCACCAACTACAAAACCAATCCAAATGCGATGGAAACCATCAAGGAGAACAGCATCTTCACTAATGTAGGGATTACCCCTGACGGTGACGTATGGTGGGAGGGCATTGATGAGGAGCTTCCCGAGGGAACGATCAACTGGCACGGCCAGGTTCACGATCCTAACGCTGAAGAAAAAGTCGCTCACCCTAACGCACGGTTCACTTGTCCTGCAAATCAATGTCCAAGTATTGACGAAAACTTGGAAAACCCGGAAGGTGTACCCATAAGTGCATTCATAGTAGGTGGTAGGAGAAGTACTACCGTTCCGCTGGTATATCAAGCTGCCAACTGGAACTCCGGCGTCTATGCTGCTTCCACAATTGGGTCAGAAATGACCGCTGCAGCTTTTGGACAAGTCGGAAAAGTGAGAAGAGATCCATTTGCCATGCTCCCCTTCTGTGGATATCACATGGCAGACTATTTCAACCACTGGTTACAGTTTGGAAGATCATTGGCTAACCCGCCTAGAATGTTCGTAGTGAACTGGTTCAGAAAAGACAAAGATGGACAATTCCAATGGCCCGGTTTTGGTGAAAACATGCGAGTGCTTGAGTGGATGATCAATCGAGTAAGGGGAAGAGCCGGTGCAGTAGAAAGTCCTATCGGCTGGATGCCTACCTACGATGATATCAACTGGGAAGGTCTTGACTTCACCGTAGAGCAATTTGATGAAATCATGGATATCGACCGCGAGCAATGGAAACAAGAAGTACTGGGTCACGAAGAGCTCTTTGAGAAAATGTACGACAAGCTTCCAAAGGAGTTTACATTCATGCGAGAGTTGTTATTGTCAAGTCTTTGGAGGTCTCCCGAAAAATGGGAACTCGCTCCAGAGAGAATATGATCAAAAAAACAGTATCTCTCATACTGAAAAAACCTGCGGAGCATACTTCGCAGGTTTTTTTTATCAGGATACCGCGTACCAGCATCGGCCGAATGACCTGGGTCTGATGCTACATCTGCACATCATATACCACCGGCAGCTGCTCAGGGATAGTGTCTTCGTCTTCGCCTAACATTTCTCGCAGATCAATCTCGATACCCCTAGCCATGGTTGAGATAGGTACGTCATTGGCAGACCCTTCAAATGGGTTCTCCCCCACCGTCCCTATTCGCTGCATCGTGTTAAAGATCCACGAAACCATCGCGGTGAAGGGTATACCCAGCCAAACAAAGTATTTGGCTATTTGAGGAAAGTCTTCCGCAAATTCACCACCTATCTCTGCAAACTCCGGGATCACCCCAAAAGGCAACAGCAAAATGAACATATTGACAAAATCATACCCTATCGTTGCAAACTGACGTGGATAAGGGAAATTCTTGATTCGCTCTGACTTACCTTGGTGTGCAATGAGATCCGACAACTTGGATTCTAATTCAAGGAAAGAAAACTCCCAAATCAGACCTTGCTCCTTCAGTTTTCTCAAGTGAGCCGATTGCAAGGTCATAATCGCAGCCGGTTGATTAGTCTTCTTGAGTACAATATCCCGCTCTTCTTTCGAAAGCAGCGTTTGGAGGTCTTCTTCCAGAGTACTTTTTAATTCAGGAATATGCATTAGTTCCGTCCACTCTTTATTGGACTTGGCCTTCCTCACCGTCTCCCAGGGTTTCTCCCGTCTCATTGCATGCCTCAGGGCTGTCAACCACGAGATATGTCGATAAATGATCGTAGCTTTCATCTGGTACAATTCCTCCTCTGATCGAGGTTTTTTGGCGTATTCATTCGTCACCATATCATTGATCATAATCCCCAGAGCGCGCGAATCATTGACTATACCGCCCCATATCTTCCTGGCCTCCCAGATGCGCCCATAGGCGGCATTGCTCTGAAAACCAATCAAGAAGGCCACGGCTGTACCAATCATGGCCAAAGGTGTCCACGGCAATTGCAACCAAGTGAGACCCGCTACTTCAAATAAGACGGCTACTGTAGTAGATAGTATCAAAAAAAAACGGATTTCTCTGCGGGTCCATTTGATCATATCCCGCCCTCTGTATTTCTTCCTAGTGTACATAGATTAAGTATGGATGATTTTTTCCTGAAGTTAACCTTCTTTCCAAGAATGGCATAAATAGGAAAGAATCAAGACTTTCAACTGTACATCAAAGTAAACCGATTGACTCACTATCATTACCAGTTCACATCCGAATTCTTTGCTTAAATGGTCTGAAATGCTTAAATTATACCCTTCAACCAGTTTATTTCGACCATGAAACCTTATATTTTCGCGCTAGCAGTGCTAGTCGTGCCCCTACTCTCAAGGGCTTATTCCAATCCGAGAGATTCTATCAATGACGTTATTTACGAATTTGACGAGTTGTCGTATCGTTGGGACCAAATCGCTGAGGCGCTTGAAGTCTACGAAGGACTAGGTGCGTATTGCATCAATGCCCAATTTAGAACAGAAGTAGAGCAAGTCTTGGACCAGGTTCATTATTTTGATCGTAAACTGTATGATCAGTTAGTAGAACTCGACAGAATGGGTGCCTCCAATCATGAACTAAAGACGACCATCCACCAAATCAGGGAATTTGAGACAGAATACGATCTCCCCAGTTTTAGAAAATATCTAAGGCAGGAGTGTGGAGAACGTAAGGAGCTGGAACGAGAAAAGAAACGTATCCAAAATGAAATGGGGGAAGAAGGCTATGATGGACAAGTCAGCGTCGTTGAGATCATGACTTACAAATATGTGCATCATGTCACCAAATTAATTGATCACATCCGATCACATATTCATCACCTTCAGCGTAAAGCCAAACTATAAAATCAACCCGGATTTGCGAGATATCCGGATATAACAGGTGGCAAAGCCTGAACATAGATGGTGTTTGGGCTTTTGTTGGAATCCTCTTGGTACTCTTGTAAAAGTGATGCTTTTCCGTACTATCGACTAAGCTCCAGCCGGCCTCCTTGATGCTCTCCTTCGCAATCGCTACCCGTGAAGTGTATGGTCAACTGTCCGTTGGTAGAGATAGTACCCTCCCCTCTAAAAGTACCATTGCAATTAGGAATGATATCATTGTAAACGAAGCTCTTAATTGAGTCATTCTCGACCTTGAAGCTGATGGTTCCATCATTTTCTCCACTATTGCAACAAGATTGGAACTGATCGGTAAAGAAAAATTCACCTGACCAATCGACCCCATTAACCCTACGAGTGATCTTAGCAGATACTCCATAGTTCTCGTAGATATTGGATGTAGGTGGATTTGACCACCAGCCACCTACATAACGAATGACAGTGAGATCAACCGTATCCATCGTATCTTTTTGCTCTGATTCTTTCAGCTCTCCATCGTCTTCCTTGCAATGCAGCATGAGCAGAGATAACATCATTATCATTAAGTTCGTTGCTCTCTTTTGCATTTTTCGATTCATCTATCTGTAGTATTTTTTCTGCTAATAGAAGCAACAGTCGGCTTCGAATCGACCTAGCGGGTACATTGATACATCAATACTAAATACTTTCGCAAGTCGACATGATGGATAACACCAGTTGGTGTGTTATCTGAAGTATAAAAAAGGAATTGTGGTTATGAAATTTTCTCTTGATGACTTGTTTCTGGTGTTGGGTGTGGGTCAAGGCCTGTTTCTATCATTTTCCATCCCTGCAAAGCTGAAATACTCCAATGGGGCCAACAGGATCCTATTGGCAATTATTATCATGGCAACTATCATGATGGCAGGAAAGGTCGTAGTGCATCAATACCTATCAGTCCTGACCATGAAAGTGGCAGCTGTAGTGGATACCGCCATCTTCTTATTTGGCCCGTTGATCCTGCTATATGTCCAAAGAATACTTCGACAATCATCTACTCGTTACTTTTTACATTTTGTGCCGGCCACCATCCATATGACCTATGCCCTAGTGCTGATGGCCGTTCCACAACAGGGCTTTGTTGGCCTTTTTAAGCAGATGTGGTTTTTGGTCCTTATTTCCGCCATCGAAACGTTCGGGCTGATTTCCTTGATTGCCTACTCTATCATTTCATGGCTACAGTTAAGAAAAGAGCAATCTCTGGATGAGTCTGCTAAATTTGTAAGTCGAAAGGCTTTGTTCAAATACTTACACTACTTTCATCTGTCCGTAGGTGTATTGATCAGCTTTTGGTTAGTCAGCTATATTGGGTTGTACATTTTCAGACAAAGCTTCTCGTTCTTCACCTATCGGTCGATGTGGATGATTACGCCTGCGTTCTTTTACGTGGTAGGTTTCTTCAGCATCAGGCAGCCCGAGCTTTTCACGATAAACCCTAAATACATTCCATCAAAAGTGGACCGTCTGGATCCGAAGGAGATTAGTTTGCTTTCGAAAAAACTTGATCAGGCTATTGGTCAACAGCTTTACAAGCAACCGGACCTAACTATGAAAACGTTAGCCGATCACTTGGAAACAAAACCCAATGATTTGTCATGGCTACTCAACAATGTTTACGGCAAATCTTTCTACGACTTTATCAATGAGGTGAGGATTGAAGCCTTCAAGGAAAAATTAAAAAACAATGAGCACAATCACTTAACCATCCTCGGTATAGCTATGGATGTCGGTTTCAAATCTAAATCAACCTTTAATCGTGCCTTCAAAACCATTTCCAGCGAGACTCCGAAGGAATATTTGGAAAGAATGAGGTCTAGCTAAAAACCAAGGTTTTTTTATCAAGTAGCATTGTACCCATTGAGTCGATTCTTTGCACCCTGAATTTAATTTTTACAAGTAATTGGAAACTGGTAGACACAAGTCCTTTAAAACCAGAGTTTAGCGACACGAATATTTCAAATAATTCTAATCATTCAACTTTTTCTCAGTAAAAGTCAATTTATTTGCAATCCCCTCTTTCAAGTATTTTAACCATAGTCATGAAGTACTCATCCGCCTTATTTGCGCTAGTTCTTGCCGTATGTAATAGTTATGGTCAAGTCTCACTCCCCTATTTTCAAGATTTTGAAGAGGTCACAGATTCAACTTACACAGAGGCGACCACTTCTATTGCAGGCCTTCCATTTTTCTCATTCGAAAAAGCAGACAACAGTAATAATGTAATTGTGGGATTCCAAAAAGGGCAAGAAGGGTCGAAGGGCATCGACCTCAGGGGTGATGACGAAGACGTTACCAGCAACGGGCTGATACTTACACTTGACCTTTCTGATCGGGATACATTGAATGACGATATCTTACTCAACCTATTGGTCAATCTGAGCTGTTTCAATGCAGCATTTGAAGGAGGCGGGCCTTGTGGCCAGCAAAAGCTATTCATTCGAGGATCGGATTCAGATGACTGGATGTTTTTTTATGACATGAATCCCTTGTGGCGCAATCTGTCCACTTTCACTCCGCTGCAATACGCTTCGCTGACTGATTCGCTAAAAGCAAACCAACAAAACTTCAGCAGCACCACTCAAATCAAGATTTTTTCTTCAGGTCTTTCTTTTCGCATGGATGAGCTTGAGGTATTCGAACGTCCTGCGCAAGACATAAAGCTATTCTCAGTAAGTAGCCCTCAACCAAGGTTTGGTTTGTCAAATTCGGAGGAAGTTACCGTCCAAGTTACCAATCTTGGCAGTGATACTGAAGCCGATTTACCAATAACTCTACAGGTCAATGGTCCGATGGGCATGCAGGAAATCGATAAAGTTTTGAGTAGTCCGCTCAACAAAAATGATACTGCTCAGGTCATATTTGATCAGGTAGACATGAGTCTCATTGGAAATTATGATATCGTTGCCTTCAGCGGCTTGTCCGAGGACAATGATCCATCAAATGACACCATCAGTGGGTATAGCATTCACCGGGACCGATTCACAGGAGACCTGCCTTTCTTCGAAGACTTCAACGACATGACCGCAGGCGCGGTCTACATCGAAAAAAGCGCTGCGCTCCCTACAATTGATGGATTTAGCTATCAATCCAGCGACCAGAACGGACGATTGTATGTCTCGCAACGATCTGACAATCCAGAGAATCTATTTCTTGGCCTGGGAAGGAGATCAGACCTTCTGGGGAATATGCTGATCTCAAATGAACTCATATTGACACTAGATCTATCCAATTACCTGGCTGCTGATGATGAACTGTTACTGGATTTTTCTTTTTACTTCGAAAGTGTATTTGTCGACTTCAATCAAGATAACCGAGTATTTGTCAGAGGCAGTCAGGATGAAGAATGGCTGGAACTGTATGATTGGTTTGAGAATAGACCGGAGAGTCCATTTAATCTGAAAACCATCAGAGAAATGAATATCTCAGATACGCTTCTGGCCAATGGACAAGACTTTTCAGATACCTTCCAGCTATTGTTTCGTGAAAATAACAACTTCGGAAGAAGCGTAGTCTATATAGACAATATTGCCGTGTACGAAAGGAAAAATATTGATTTGCAATTGCTGTCAACAGACGCTTTCCAGCCTGCCGTACATCCAATTGCTGACACCATTTCTATTCTCGCGTACAATTTCGGAAAAGATTCCATTCCCAACATCCCGGTAAATGTACAAGTGACAGGACAGGGCTTAGATACATTGATTCAGTCAACGGTTATGCAGTCAGTAGCTGGCGGAGATAGTATTACCCTTGAGATCAATCACGACCTGAACCTGGATCAGGTTGGGTTTTATGACATCACTACGTTTCATTCGCTAGACGGAGATGAGGATCGAAGCAACGATACGGTTCGGTATACTACCTATAAGAGGGACCTATCCAACGCTAGTCTCCCCATCGAATTAGCCTTTACGGAGCTTCCTTTTGACACTATCCAAAGTTTGATTGCACCATCGGTAGAAGGCATTCCAGGTTTCAGCTACAGTACCGATAGCGAATTTGGAGTCCACGGCATAGCTAATACCGTTTTCAACAGGACAACGTCAAAGGCTTTTTTTATGGAAAACAATCAGACGTTTGGTTCAACTATTTTCAGCGAACTCATATATTCTTTAGACCTCTCCTCCTATGATGTGCAGAACAATGATCTGCTATTATCTATCACCTCAGGATTTCGTAGCTCCTTTTCCTTCACAGACAATCGACTTTGGATAAGAGGATCGGAAGAAGATCCTTGGATCTCGTTTTTTGATCTTTTCGAAAACAGGTATGAAAATACTGACTACTTATCTATATCCGATAGACTAAAAGATGCCGATCAAAACTTTTCAGGAACTTTCCAAATACGCTTCAGACTTGAACAAATGAGAAGGTCCGCATTCTTTTTGAAAGACCTGAGTATCTATGAAAGACCCGAAAATGATGTGCAAGTCGTTACAATCATCAAACCAGATGATCAGACTGTTTTTGGAAACAGCGAGAATATAGGCATAAGAGTGAATAATCAAGGTAAAAGCACGATCACATCTTTACCATTAAACCTGGAAGTTCGAGGCCCTGTAGATACCGTCCTTCTGTCCCAATCTTTTGACACTAACCTTAGCTCGCTTGACACTATCGAATACATATTTTCTGGTTTAGACCTTAGTAGAGATGGCTATTATGACATCCTAGTCTACTCAAGCCTTGAGGGAGACCCTAATCAACTCTATGATACCTTAAGAACGGGGATCAAAAACTTACAGGTCAATCCAGGCAACCTACCCTATGTTGAAGGATTTGAACTTCCTTCATCAGGTGTCCGATTCAGAAACTCCAACTTCCAGATAAATGGATTATCAGGATGGAGCGTAGAAAATGGATCGGTTCAATCCAGAACGGAATGGCAAACAGAAGGTCAACA
>JAHCMJ010000185.1 GCA_019192485.1 Cyclobacteriaceae bacterium HetDA_MAG_MS6
GGTAGTTGTGGCAGCATTGGTGATCATTTCTCCTTCTCCGGAAGTGGTATTTCCTACCGTCAGGTTGCCGCCATTGACATCGACTATACAGCCACTTCCTATCAATCTTAGCATGTCATTACCAACTGAAGTGAGATCAGGGCCTATTGTCATATTTCCTGCATTGATTTCGAGTTCGGCATCCTGACTAAGGTCAAAGATTTGATTGGCGGTTACATTATTAAGTCCAGCGTCCACTGTGCCATTATCGACTTGAAATTTGGACTCCTGCAGCACATCCACCTGATGATAGATATTTACATCTGCTGATGCACCAGTTACAATTAAGGTGGAGCCGTTTCCTACACCTCCTTGCAGGTCCAAATCTCCGGAATTGTCATCATCAGAACAGATATTGATTGTGATATCATTGAATGTGACCGTATTTCCAGTTTGAATGTCGATATTATAGGTTGTATAGGTCCCTGCTCCTGAAAGCTGCAGTGTATTGGTAAAATCCAAGTTGACAATTTTGCCGACATCATCAGTGCCAGCATTGTCATGCAAAAGAGTGAAGGTCCCAGCATTAGTGACATTACCTCCAATATTGAATTGATGGGTTCGATCTGTGGCCAATCCTGCCAGTGTAGTACCACTGTCCCCCTGGCGCGTGGTAATAGAGGCAGAGGCTGCTGTTGTGACGGCTCCAGTGACGGTCAGCGTGAAGACAGCATCATAAGCTGCATCGTCTGAAAAGGGCCAGACCAGTGCACCTGTACCTTGAACATCCAATGAGGATATCGTTACGGCATTTGAGGTATTGTGATTGGCATTGTAAATGACCGTATGCCCAGTTGCTATAATAACATCTCCTGATGTAGGCACAGTCCCCCCGACCCAGGTGGTGGGATCATTCCAGTCTCCATTTCCGGCAGACGTGGTTTGGGAATAACTCGTTACACTGATAACAAAACTGATGCAGAATATGGCCAGTCCTCTGGCGTAGTTTGGGAGGTGATACATGTTATTACTTTGGCGAAAATTATAGTTTTCTAGAACCTTGGGGATTGTAAATGTCGATAAAAAACCTCGGAATCATTTAACATTTTCCCGGAAAATTCTATTTTTGAAGATATACACTTATTCCTAAATATCAAATTTCAGGGCAGAATTTTGAGTAGTACAAGGAGGCACTCGCGCCACTTTTTTATTTAACTGAAATCTAAACTAATTTACAAGCAATAGGTTGAAAGTGAATTGAAAAACTTCATGAATCTCACTCAATTAAAGACAAAAATCAATACTGAAAAGAAAAGGTTTGAATTGACGGTGGATGGTTACATGGCCAAGGTGGAATTTATCCAAAACAAAAAAGGGGTGATGTATCTGGTCCATACGGAAGTCCCGAAGGAGCTAGTAGGACAAGGAGTTGGAAACAAGATTGTGAAAGAATCACTTGATTACCTGGTAGAAAACAACCTAAAGTTGGCTCCATTATGCCCGTTTGTTGCGGCCTATGTCAAGCGACATGCGGAGTATCAGCGTATCTTGGCTGAGGGTTTCAAAGTAAGCTAACTATGTCGGAGGAGAAGGTTAGAGCATACAAGAAAGGAGACCTTACGGTTGTTTGGAGGCCATCGCTGTGTATCCATTCTGAGAAATGTTTTAAAGGATTACCACAAGTTTTTGATCCGAATAGGAGACCTTGGATTGATATGGATGGATCGGAGTCCGAAATGATCCAAAAACAGGTCGATCTATGTCCGTCTGGAGCACTTTCCGCTAAAATCAGGGGGCAAGGCGATGTTGATCCATCGTCACCTTCACCAAATGAAGTCGAACCCATTCCTAATGGGCCGCTGATGGTCTATGGCGAGTTAGTTTTAAAGAATACAGACGGCACTGTCGCACATAAAAGCAAGGCAACAGCGTTTTGTAGGTGTGGAGCTTCAGACAACAAGCCCTTCTGCGATGGCTCACATAAGAATATAGGGTTTGTGGGTTGATCCATCCAACCTTAATCAGACCAGCTAATAGGCAATACCCTTTGCATTTCCCAGATTGCAATTTCAATGTCCATTTTAAAATGTACTTCCCGATATTCGCTAAGACTTCTTTCACGCATCAAACCGAAAACATATGAAAGCTTACCCCCTTACTAGATTTGGAAAAGCCAATACCTTAAAAATCAAGGAAGTTGCTGATCCTGAACCGCAAGCTGGTGAGGTAAAAGTCAAAGTCAGTCATATAGGTATCAACTATGCCGAGATCCTATCGCGACGGGGACAATACCGATGGGCTCCAAAGCGTCCCTACGTCCCTGGAATGGAGGCCTTTGGCGAGGTCGTGGCCCTGGGAGAGGGTGTAATGAAAACCAACGTAGGGGACCAGGTGATCATAGGTGGTCAGTATGGTGCTTATGCGGAATATCACTGTGTCCCTGAGTACATGGCCTTTCCGGCATTGGGTCACTTGACTGATGAGGAAAATGCTGCTGTGATGGTCAATTTCATGACTGCCTGGGTCGCGCTCGTTAAGTTAGGGAAAATCGCAGCCAGAGAAAATGTACTGATACAGGCAGCAGCCGGTGGCGTGGGGACTGCGGCTGTTCAGATAGCCAAGGCTTTTGATTGTCATGTATTCGGGACTGCGAGTAGGGCTGAAAAGCTGGAACTGATCAAGAGCCTGGAAGCAGATCATGCGATTAACTATGAGGAAGAAGACTTTCTCACCTATCTTAAGGAACGAGGTGCTAAAATGGACGTCGTCTTGGAGGTAGTAGGAGGGGAGGTCTTCAGGAAAAGTTTAGCAGCTCTTGGTCCATTTGGGAGGATGGTAGTAGCGGGCTTTGCAAGCATACCTCTCAAGAAGTGGAATCCTATTACCTGGTGGCAGACCTGGAAGCAGGCACCTAAGGTGAATATCATGGAGATGGCAAAAGCTTCTCATAGTATGGCTGCTACGCATATCGGTTATCTGACTTATGATCAGCAAGTGACTGAGTCCGCCTGGGAGGAGATGTCAACCTTTATCATCCGGAAAAAATTGAAACCAGTCGTAGGAAAGGTATTTGATTTCGATCAATTGCCAGCAGCACATGAATGGATCGAATCTAGAAAAAGCGTGGGAAAAGCGGTTATCAAGCTATAATTTATTATCAGATGATAACAGAATACCGGAATTTTTATCATTTGCTAACAATATTTCGAATTTTTATATTTTTTTAAAATATTCTTTTGCATAGCAAATCTAAATTTCTATATTTGAATACCACATTGAATGACCAGCTGTGGACTTTTTAGTTGTTTTGGAGGGATTCCCTGAGCGGGAATCCCTTTTTTTATGCCCTTCTTTTTATCTCCTTCTCGACCACTTATCATATGATAATGTTTTTTGTCATTTTTATTTGGTCATAATATCAAATGATAATATCATTGCGGGAAATAGTGAGTATCTATTTTCCATAGCTGGTTCTTAATGAGGGAGGGTTGTGCAATACAACCCTTCTTTTTTTCCTCCCTTCACCGGGCTATTATATCATTTGCTATATTTTTTATAAAAATCATTGTATTTGTTATCAAATGATATAGATTTGTAACAAATAGTGAGTATCTATTTTCCATAGCTGGTTCTTAATGAGGGAGGGTTGTGTAATACAACCCTTCTTTTTCTCTAATTGAATGTTAGATGTATGCCGAGTAAGAATTATATTTGATTAACCCAAAACGACTATGGTAGTCAATGATCGTATAGCCGAACTAATTAGTCTCTTGAAAATGAATCCTAACTCATTCGCGGAAGCGATAGGAGTCAAAGGTGCGGTCATTTACAATATCATCAAAGGGCGACGTAACAAGCCCAGTTTTGACGTTCTTCAAAAGATTCTCGGTGCTTACCAATCCATCAGTACAGAATGGCTACTGAAGGGAGAAGGCAGTGTCTGGTCACAGCCAGCTACTACCCTGGAGGATATTAATGTACTAGAGGAACCACAATATGCTCGTATAGAGCAGCGGATCATGGGATTGCTCACAGAGCTAAGGCTTCACGACGCGAACAACCCGTTGATTGACGAACTCGAAGAATTAGTCAATCATCTCCTCAAAGAAAATGGAGAACAAAAGACGAAGATTCTGGCCCTCTATGAAAAACAAGAGGGGCTGGTGGATCTCCTCCGTGATCGACTGAACTTGAGGATTTAGTCTATTTTTCTTCCTTGTATTGCTTCCCTTTTACGGTACTAGGCTTGGGTCCTTTTGGATTTCTCCCTGTTGGCGAAATTGCTTTGAATCATTTTCTCTCATTTCGACGATGGTAAGAGGAGAAGTCTCCATAGGAGTTAAGATAATGGCATAAAGATGCTTCCAGCCAGGATCTAGCTAAACGAAACAGGATGCCTTTATTCACTTCCTCAATGCTGGAAGGGTTGTTAGTTTTCATCCGAGTAAACAAAAGTCTTAGTCAAGTGTAAAAACCCACGGCCAACACTCCGTTTCGACCTGCAACACTGCCCTAATCGCCTCATCCGCCTACACTTCCTCCTGCCCTCCTGAATGCAGGCAAGTGATTGAGAATTAAGGTAACCGTTTGGTGCTTTGCCTGTTAACGTCACTTCGATGAGAGTAGGAGGAGAAGTCTCCTCAAGTAATGAAGAATTAGTAATAGTAAGTCGAATGATAGGTGCTGCTACTGGTGAGAGGATGTCTCTCTTCGCAGTGCTCCGATCGACATGATGTTTACTAGTAGGACGAGATGTCTCCCTTTCTGCGCTGTGGTTCGACATGACGTTTATTAGTGGTATGAGGCACCTTCATGGGGATATGTCTCTCTCCGAGGTACTCTGATCGACATGGCGTTTATTAATAGGATGAGATGTCTTCTCCTCTTGCTGTGCTGCGGTTCGACATGACGTTTACTAGTGGTATGAGGCACCTTCATGGGGAGATGCCTCTCTCCGAGGTGCTCCGATCGACATGGCGTTTACTAATAGGATGCGATGTCTCCCTTGCTGCGCTGCGGTTCGACATGACGTTTATTAGTGGTATGAGGCACCTTCATGGGGGGATATATCTCTCTCCGAGGTACTCCGATCGACATGGCGTTTACTAATAGGATGCGATGTCTCCCTTGCTGCGCTGTGGTTCGACATGACGTTTATTAGTGGTATGAGGCACCTTCATGGGGGGATATGTCTCTCTTCGAGGTACTCCGATCGACATGGCGTTTACTAGTAGGATGAGATGTCTCTCTTGCTGTGCTACGATCAACATGACGTTTATTCAGTTAGAGGATGGTTCCTGCTGTATGATACAGGATACCAAAAAGCATAAAGTATCGCGCTTATCGGATGGCGCGATGGTGGGGTTTGAGTAGTAAGTAAAAATTGAGGGAGGGCGGTATGGATTCTTCTAATAACCTTCCTTGATCATGGATATGGACCTTTCCAGGTCCCGGCGTACGCGGTACTTGCTGTAGGCATTGTACCCTACGATCATGGCAACAATCGCCAGGAATGCGGAGATACCCATGATGGAGAAAAATTTGATCTGGTCGTTTCGCTCTTGCTGTGCTACTAGGGTATAGTAACGCTCCGTGATCAGCTCCAGGTTGTATTGCTTGTCGATTTCTTCTACTTTCTTTTGCTTTTCGAGGTAAGTTTCTAGAGTCGAATAGTACTTTTCATGAAAAGCCAAAGAAAGACTAGTATCTTTCAACCCACGATAGGTATTGCCTAATAACTTATAAATGGTAATATTAGATTCAGTTAAAGGCAATTTAAATTCTTCAAAAGTTAATTTTGCTTCATTTAGATAGTCTAGAGAGGATTTGAAACGTCCGGCCTCCGCGTAAGATTCACCGAGATCCCTAAGAGTTAAAAACAACTTTGTTTTATTATCGATCTCACGCCGTATAGGAAGGGCTTTTAGAAAATTTTCAATGGCTTTATCGTATTCTGCTTTTTTAAAATGAGCGCTTCCTAAATTATGGAAAGCTATAACTGAATACTGGGTATTTATTTCCTCATCGAACTCAACAAAGTCTAACAATTTCTGATAGTTGGATATAGCCAATTCAAAGTTCTCGGCTGATTCATGAATAGCCCCAATACGATTTAGTATTTGAGCTATAACCCTTTTTGAGATTAAGTCTTTTCTTTCAAGACACTGTTCAAGAACCTTTATTGCATCTTCTTTTCTGCCAGCTCGTGATAAACTCTTAGCTGAATTGTACGAAACATTAACAAATTCTTTAATATTACCACTTCTAGAAGCTTCATCAGCCCCTTTCTTGTAATACTGAAGTGATAATTCATGTAGGTTATACTCTTGAAGTAGATTGCCAATATTCTTATTCAAATTGATTATATCGTAGCTAACATTATTATATGAATCAGGTTCGGCATGTCTAACTGCTTCAAGATAATAAAGTATCGACTTTCCGTAGTTGCCGTTACTTTGCTCTATGAAACCAAGGGTAAAATTGCATTTGACAATTCCATAGGGGTCAGCTTTCTCAGTAGATTCCTGAAGAACTTCTTTCGCTTTTTCGGTAGCCTTGCCGTAATCTGTAGACAGAAGATCAAATACTTCTTGAACAGATTCATTAATATCTTTTGCTGTTAAAACTGCGCAGTTGAATAAAACTGTAATAAGGAGGAATATTCGTACCAATTATAGTATTTAGCTAGTCCAGTAGCGAATATATAAAAAAAGCAGATACAAGATCGTATCTGCGGAGTCTATTTTGACCTTAACTATTTTAAATATCTGGGGTATTGTATAAGAAGGTGATTAACCACCTCCATTAGGATTACCATTTGAGGAGCCATCATCCGGATCCGTATCCAAAGTCCCCAACTCTACAGAATCGATCAGTTCATCCATTGCAGGGTCCTCAGTACAAGAAGTAAATCCTATTAAAAGTGCGAAGGCGAAAGCGTAGGTCAGTAATTTCATTTTTTTCATAGCAGTAGACGTTTTTATGATGTGATTGTAATGCTAAGATAAAACAGTAAATTGGATAAATGCAAGTTTTATTAATTTTTTTTTGAAATAATTTACTGAAAATCAATTAGTTATGTGCAATATTATTTAAAACAATATTAGAATAGCACAATTAATAAAATTCTGTAAAAGAAAAGAAATATTTCCTTTTATTTAACTTTAGCGTTAAAAAAAGAAGATGATTCGGTATAAAATCTTAGTGATAGTGGTATTGTTTGCGGGATGTGATCAATCAACCGCATACCAGTCGTTTGGTGAAGAAATCAATAGCAAAGGCTCCATAGCGTTGGAGGATTTAGGCGACTTTTTAGCTCTTAATGTTGGTGCAAAGATAAAAATAGATGGCGAAATAGGGGAAGTATGCCAATCTAAGGGGTGTTGGATGGTCCTGGATAACCCCTCCGGATACCCTGTAAGAGTGACTTTTAAGGACTATCAGTTCTTTGTGCCAACGGATGTATCAGGTCGTCAGGCGATTGTCGAGGGACAGGCGACCATTAAGGAATTGTCTCCGGAAGAGGCTCAACACTTTGCCGAAGATGCTGGGAGGGTCTATGATCCGAATGAGCCCGTCAGAGAAATATCGATCGTAGCTAGTGGTGTATTGATTAGTGAAAAATGAATAATAGGTTCTTTCAGTGCAGTGGGTGTCTGAGCTACGAGTCTCGTTTTTAAGTATGATACTTCTCTCGAACTTGCGTTAAACCAATTGGTACTTTTTGCCAGGTAGGCTTTTGACCAGGCCCTGGAACTCTAATGAGAGTAGGGAACTAGCTAATTGATTGATTTGAACCTGAGTTTTCCAAGCCAACTCATCAATAGGCAGAATACCGTGGTGTTGCTGTAGTGTCTGTAGAATGGAGTTCTCCTCGGTGCTTAGGTTTTCTGGTAATTTGCTTACTTTTTCCTGGGACAGCGCTTTGTCCCAATTGAGGTGATATAGCAGATCCTTGACATCGGTGTAAATCAATGATACTTGATTCCTGATCAGTTCGTTACATCCTTCTGAGTAGGTGCTGTTGAGATTGCCAGGCACAGCAAACACAGGCTTGTTGTAAGTGTGCGCAATGTTGGCTGTAATAAGAGCACCTCCCTTTTTAGCAGCTTCCACCACTATGGTAGCATCGGAAATTCCCGCGATAATTCTGTTTCTAGCTGGAAATTGCCGAGGATCTGGCTGAGTGCCTGGGAGGTATTCGGAAAGGAGCCCACCTGACTCCATCATTTCCATTGCTGTTTTTGTATGAATCTTTGGGTAAATCCAATCTACTCCTCCTGCCAATATGCCAATAGTCGGCAGGCCACACTGCAAACTTTGTCGATGAGCTGCTATGTCAATGCCGTAGGCCAGACCGCTAAAGATGGTTATCCCACTATTTGACAGCTCTTTGATGATTTGGTCCACTACTTGCTTACCATAAGCTGTTGCTTTTCGGGTGCCCACGATGCTAATACTCCTGTCCGGATTAAAAGATCCCTTGCCTTTGGTAAAAAGGATACATGGCGAGTTGAGTATTTGTTTTAGATGCCTAGGATAAGAATGATCTGTATAGGATAGTAGCTCGATTCCTTTTTTTTCGGCTTGATCTAGAATGGATTCAGCTTGATCAAATGAGTTTTTCCCTAGAATAGATTGGATAATCTTGGAGCCTATTCCTGGTATTTTGGATAGCTGACCTTTGGTCGATGAAAAAACGTCTGCTGCTGAACCACAATAACTGACTAATTGCTTGGTGTTGGCATTGCCTATGCCAGGAAGGAGGTTCAATGCCAGTTGGAGGAAGATTTCTTCCTTCATTCAGATAGGCTGGACTTAAGTTCTGTTAGGAAATTTCTTACTTTCTTGAGGGACTCAATTAGTTCTATCTTGTCGGTGGCAGTGTCTACATCGCTACTGATGAAATCCCTTGCGCCTTGAAGTGTGTAGCCCTTTTCCTTGACCAGGTGGTAGATTAATTTTACATTTTTGATATCCTCTTTGGTAAATTGCCTGTTACCTTTCCTGTTCTTCTTAGGCTTGATGATATCAAATTCACTTTCCCAGAAACGGATAAGAGAAGTAGCAACTTTCAACTCTTCCGCTACCTCTCCGATAGTGAAATACTTTTTCTCTATTTCCTTTTCCTTATAGGGCACGTTACAAAAACGGTTCTAGTAGT
>JAHCMJ010000186.1 GCA_019192485.1 Cyclobacteriaceae bacterium HetDA_MAG_MS6
AAGCATCAGGCCTGAGATCATGCAGTATTTCGTAGAGACGGATACCGAAGGACGTCCGCTTAACAGAATATTCCGCTCCTTGATCTACCAACGTGCAAAAAAAGTAAATGCCACCACCCCATTTGGAACACAAATGGATGTCTATCAGGCAGGCTATGAATGGATGTCTCACTCCGTATACTGCCTGCCGCATCATGACATCAACCATAATCCACGGATTTTGATTGGTGGCCCCAAATGCAAAAAACCTTACAGCGCAAGTGTGCTAAATATCTCAGCCATGAGCTATGGCTCATTGAGTAAAAACGCTATTCTAGCTTTGAATGAAGGCGCTAGTAAGGGAGGGTTCTACCACAATACCGGTGAAGGCGCTATCAGCCCCTACCATTTAGAACCTGGCGGAGATCTGGTTTGGCAAATTGGCACAGGATACTTTGGGTGCCGAAATAAAAAGGGGCAATTTGATATCGACAAGTTTAGGGAAAAGGCCCAGATCGACAATGTGAAAATGATTGAGATCAAAATATCTCAAGGTGCCAAGCCTGGTCACGGCGGCATATTACCCGCAGTGAAAAATACAGCAGAGATCGCTGCAATCAGGGGTATTGAGCCACATACTACCGTGTTTTCACCTCCTGGCCATACGGCATTTAAAACTGCTCATGAATTGATGGAGTTCATCAGTAAGCTAAGGGAAGCATCAGGAGGTAAGCCAATCGGTTTCAAACTATGTGTAGGACGAAGAGAAGAATTCACCACCTTTTGCGAAGCCATGGTGGAAACGGGCTTGAAACCGGATTTTATCACAGTAGATGGTGGTGAGGGTGGTACGGGTGCAGCTCCTGTTGAGTTCTCTAATTCGCTCGGCATGCCTTTAAGAGATGGCCTCTCGTTTGTACATGATACGTTAATCGGATATAATCTACGAAAAGACATCAAACTTATAGCTGCGGGCAAAATTCTAAGTGGCTTTCATATGGTTCGGGCTATGGCTTTGGGTGCTGATATTTGCAACTCTGCCAGGGCCATGATGCTATCTGTGGGATGTATCCAGGCGCTCCAATGCAACCAAAATACTTGTCCTACCGGAGTAGCCACTCAAAACAGAATGTTGATGCGAGGACTAAACCCTAAGGACAAAAGCGAACGCGTGGCTAACTTTCACCAGGAAACACTGATCAGTTTTACAGAATTACTTGGAGCCGCTGGAATCAGTCATCCAAAACAAATTGAACGCCGACATATTCATCGCCGAGTAAGTATGAATCAGGAATTGACCTATGCTGACCTGTATCCCCCAATGAAAACAGGATCCTTGCTAAAAAAAGAAACTACCCATTAAAGTTTCATTAGATCCACAAATGCGGGCAGCAAGTGGATTCAACTTCACCCTTGCGCAAGAGAGTATTAGAATCCTAGCTTGATTTACCTCCTCGTATAGGACCATGTGAGCTGTAAACAAAACTCAAGACATATGCACTCTTACAGCATTCATATACACTTTAGGCCAATGCTACGACCTTGAAGATGCCTTCTACTCTATGTTATTGCAAAAGTCAAACAAAGAAGTCAGCTGCTTTCGATCGGCAAAAGAAGTTTTGTGATCTTTCAGAAATGATTTAATCCTGGACTCATATTGGTCAAACACCACAAGCAGTTGCCTTTTGCTATCTAGCGGATAAATGGATGAGCCAACAAGCATGTAGAAAGGAGGAAATTCTGTCTCATCATATCTACTCATTTTTATGCCTTCGCGGTACAACAGCGGAATCTTCCCTTCGCTGAGTATCTCGAAGATCATCCAATCTTCATTTTCACCAAACGATGCGCAAGTGTATGTTTTGTCCTTGCTGATTAGATTGACTCTTTTGATATTGGAAGCATGGACAAGATTATAAGAGAGTCCTTCTTTGATCAGAACTTGATTTCGATCTACATCTATTCGGATCTCTCCAGAAAGCGTATGAGTATGAGTTTCAATAGTGCCTGAACCCATTTCCAAGTTGTTTGAAAGAAATGAGACAAGCAAACTGGCGAGTAAGATTTGCATTGTTCCTATTAGCTGATTCCCTACAAATAGAAATCAGGATTGGCAGAAATGGAAGTAATATCGGAAGCCTTAATGCAAACTTAATCTACAGTTATTCTAGCCTATTGGAATGTTAGCCGTTTTGGTTGAAAAACTCCATGATAGCATCATATATTCTACCTAGTTCTTCATTAGTAATAATATAAGGGGGAATCAAGTAGATCACATTGCCCAGAGGCCTCAATAAAAGATCTCTTTCCAGGAAAAAACTATAAATCTCTTCTTTCACATCACTGGTATACCCAGGATCGTCGGCTTTCAGTTCAATGGCCAGAATTGTTCCTCTATGTCGTACATCAAATACTCTATCCACCTTTGGAAACTGATCCACAAAATTCTGATGTGCCTTTTCAATTCTTGCAATATTGGCAAGTGTCTTTTTCTTTCTTAGAATCTTCAGACTCGCATTGGCAGCAGCACAGGCCATCGGGTTCGCGGTGTACGAGTGGCCATGGAAGAAGGCTTTTGATCTGTCAGTGACATCGAAGGCTGAGGTGATCCTCTCATTCATCGTGGTAATACCCATTGGTAAAAACCCAGCTGTTAGCCCCTTGGATAAGCAAAATATATCCGGTTTATTTTCCAGGTAATCACAAGCGAAAAGACGTCCAGTCCTGCCAAAGCCAGTCATCACCTCATCAGCGATGCATATGATATTGTGGCTTCGTGCTATTTCAATAAGCTGATCCAGAACAGATGGTTCATACATTTTCATACCAGAAGCTCCTTGCACCAGCGGTTCGAAAATGAATGCGGCCACATCCTCGGAGGCCAGCTCTTTCATGGATTTGATAGCGTTTTGACCGTCACCTTCAGGAAAAGGAACGAAGGATACATCGAACAAGAGGTCGGCAAAAGGCTGATTAAATATCCCTCTCTCTCCCACTGACATGGCGCCGAAAGTATCGCCGTGGTATGCCCCATCAATGGCGATCACTTTCTTTCTCGACTTACCCAAGTTATGCCAATACTGAATGGCCAACTTCAAAGCCACCTCGGTTGAGGTACTGCCATTATCAGAGAAAAAAAGCTTGGATTGATCCGCAGGCAATACCTCCTTCAAGCCTTTCGAGAGCTTTACCGCAGGTTGGTGTGTAAATCCAGCGAATATGACCTGCTCTAGTCGGTGCGCTTGTTTGGCGATTGCCTTTGCCACTTTCTTATTCGCATGCCCATGAATATTGACCCACCAGGATGAAATAGCATCAAGGATCTTTCGGCCATCGCTCGTATGCAGGTAGATCCCCTTCGCACTTTTTACAGGTATAGGCCGGCTTTCAGGTAGAGGAGAAAAAGGGTGCCAGATGTTTTGTTTATCGATGTCTGTCAGTTTCATATCTATATAGCTTACCAGGATTGTTGGAGTTTGTCAGCGTATCTTATAATCATTTGCTGGTCTACCTGATCTTCCTGCTGTATATGCAGTAGTGGTTTCCAATCTGATTTGGATAAGATGATCCGCTCGCTTGCGGGGTTCGACGGACCATTAAAAATAATGCCTTTGACTGGGTACTTACGTTGTTTCAAAAGTTCTAAAGTGAGTAAAGTATGATTGATGCTCCCCAAGTAGAGATTGGCTACCAGCACTATTTCCGAGGCCGTATGCGGCACCAAATCGATCACATAGTCTTCATCATTGAGAGGTACCAGGATACCTCCTGCTCCTTCGATGACCAGATCATGATTAGATATCGGAGGATGGATATTTGACAGGTCAATGGTGACTCCCTCCCGCTCTGCAGCATCGTGAGGAGAAGCCGGCGTTTTCAGGAAGTAGGACTCCTGGTAGAACCGACTCCTATCATTTGAAATCAATCGTTTGACCTCCTCTGTATCCCTAGGCTCACCACATTGTATAGGCTTCCAATAGTCAGCTTGCAACATTTCTACCAGGATAGCGCTTGCAACAGTTTTGCCACTATCAGTTCCTATAGCCGTCACGAAGAAATTCATGGCTCGAAGTTAGTCTAGGTTAAGCTCTTTGTGGCAGCAAAACAATAGGATCATTTACGATAATTTAGCACCACAAATGACTTAACGAAATTTTTCAAAATCAATTTTTACTGCATTTTGCCAAAAAACGAAAATATCCACCTCCTCTTCTCCTATGGCACACTGCAACTGGAGAAAGTGCAAATCGAATCCTTTGGTCGAAAGCTTATGGGACATTCTGATGTGCTCACTGGATTTAGATTGGAAAACCTCAAGATCACTGATGCTGATGTCTTGGCTAAGAGCGAACAGGAATATCATCCCATCGCAATACCAGGAGATAGTACAGATCAGATATCCGGAACCCTTTTCGAAATCACAGCATCGGAGTTACAGCAGGCTGATGCATACGAGGTGTCTGATTACAAGCGCATCCAAGCCACATTTTCATCAGGTCGGCAAGGGTGGGTATATGTAAAGGCCTAGTTACAGCAATGCTCCAATAGCCTCAGCTAGTTGGACGATCTCCTCATCTGTATTGGAGGTATGCAAGCTAATTCTCAAACGCTCGGCTCCTTCCTTGACAGTTGGAGCCAAAATAGGTCTCACATCAAAGCCTCCTTGTTGTAAGTCTTGTGCAACCTTCCTGGCCTTACTATTACCTGCAACCATAATGGGTTGAATGGTGGTGGAGCTGAGAGGCTTGATACCTTGGCGCTGTAAATGATTGACAAAAAGCTCAACCTTACTTCGAAGCACTTGTTGTAACTCAATATGATCTCGTAGATACTGAAATGCTTCCGCTATGGATAAGACGGAATGCGGCGGCATTGAGGTAGTATAGATAAAAGGTCGCCCAAAATTGACCAGGTATTCAGCTAAAGCTTTGGAACCCGCCACACACGCACCGTGAACACCCATTGCTTTTCCAAAAGTATAAATCCGGCAGAAGACTCTCTGATGAAGATCCTTTTCAATCAGCCAACCACCTCCATCAGCGCCGTACACTCCTGTACTATGTGCTTCATCAACGATCAGATTGGCGCCATATCTTTCACAAAGTGCAACCATCTCTTCCAGTGGTGCTACATCACCATCCATAGAAAATACGGTCTCCGTAAGCACAAATACATTTCCTTTGGCCTGTACTAAGCGTCTCTCCAAGTCTTCCAGATCATTATGAAAAAAGGCATATGAGTCTGCTTTGCTTAACCATGCTCCCTCTTTTAGACAGACATGTGAAAGTTGGTCATATAAAATAGTATCACCCTTCTGTGGAATACTAGCCACCACGGCCTGGTTCGCATGGTAGCCAGAATTGAATACCAGAGCGCTTTCCGCCTGAAAAACTGCGGAAAGCATCCTTTCTAATTCCTTATAAAAAGAATGATTACCTGATAGTAATCTCGACCCTGTACCTCCATTTGCGATAAATCCTTCAGAATCCCACCTTTCTCTGATCCTTTCCGCTAATTCTCGATTACGTGCCAAACCGAGGTAGTCATTGGATACAAAGTCCTTCAACGCTGTTGCCTGAGGTAGCTGCCTCTTATTCCCTTTGCTATGGCGCTCCTGGAGTTTTTGAACTAAAAAATCATCAATTTTCATACACTTATACCTGGGACTCCTCCATCACAATTGTTATCTTCGAAATTAGAGGTAATTCATGAAAAAGCTCCTTACAGTCTTGATCCTTTTTGTCTCGCTCCAGGTATGGGGGCAATCGGCTATTTTGAGTTACACCATCGATACTTATGATTTGGATGTCTATTTACCTCCCTCCTACAATGCCAACAGGTGTTACCCTATCGTGTACGCAAATGATGGTGAATCACTATTTGGATTTGCTTCCTGGAGAGTTGAAGAGTTATTGGATTCATTGATTGGTAAAAAAATTATCGAGCCTATCGTCATGGTGGGTATCTATGAAAAAGGAAAACGCAACAATTACTATATCCCCTATGAGGATGCTTTTGTCGCCAAAGGCTGGGGGTCTTATTTACCAGAAGCTGAAAATTACACAAGGGATGTGGTGGAAGTCATCAAACCTTTTATCGAAGGCATGTATCCTACTTGCAATGAAGATAGAGCTATCATGGGAGCCTCATTTGGAGGATTACAAAGTTCATGGGCTGGCCTCAAGTATCCTGATGTTTTTTCGATGAGTATTGCATTCTCGCCCTCCTATTGGGTGAAAGATTATGCTTTTTTTAAGGAGAAAATACCTGACCGCAAAACCTCTTTTTGGTTTGACATTGGCACTGCCGAATGGAATATTTTGACGCCATTTCTCGAAAACTTAGTAGACGCAGGATACGAAATTGGCCAAAACTGCTTTTACCTAGAGGTGCCCGATGGTCAACACCACTACCTGGATTGGAAAGAGCGTATGGCTTATCCTTTGATTGCGTTTACGAAAACAAATGGTTTTGAGCCCAAGTCGATGAAGGTAGAACTAGAATATATTGAAAGTCAAAAGGACCCAGGCTCATACTTCAAGCGTATCAATCCCGTTATTACATTGAAAAACAAAATGAAATTTTCGGCCTGTCTCGCAGCAGACTTTCATATCCGCAACACAGCCGATAGTTTGGTTTCCGCCAGCGGACAATTCATCTTCGGAGATATGAGAAAACTAGAAGTAGAGGTAGCATATCAGAACCTGAAGAAAAAAGTTGTGATCAGCAAAAGCAAATTACCTTACAATTAAAATGGGCAATGATCAGGGCCACGAATCCCCGTGGCATGTATCTTTGAATCTTATGCTCAAAAATGTATCCTCAGCACTGATGTCCGTATTGATCCTTAGTGCCTCAGGTCAAATCAAGGAGACAACTACCAGGGAAGTCAGCATTATCGTGGATAATGACGTATTCACTTCTGTTTCCCGTGATCAGTACTATAGTAGTGGCATTTTTGGCGTCTTCAGACACTTGCTGGATACTACCAAAAGGTCCAACGTCAAGATCATTCAATCTTATAGCATCAACCAACGCATGTTTACGCCTAAATGGGTTGGATGGACGGAGGCAGAGCAAATGGATCGTCCATATGCCGGCCAGCTATCCGTGACACTTGGGAGAGAATACTACTTTCGATCTAGTCAATATATAAAATCCAAATTAGAACTAGGATGGATGGGGCCTGGCAGCTTGACCGGTGATATCCACGAAACCTGGCATAAATGGTTTGGGCTACCACCACCACTAGGTTGGGAGCATCAGATCAATGATAGCCCGGTCATCAATCTTTATGCTACCTATGCCAAGACGCTTGACACTAGTGAGGATGCGGATATATCCATAGAAAGTAACTTATCACTCGGCACAGTGTTTAGTCATGTCCGACAGGAGTTGATGGTGCGATTAGGAAATTTCAGACCTATTCAGGAGTCCATTCAATACAATGGACAATTGGGTGCGAGAAGACCTAAAAGTGGAGCCCTTATCAAGGAGGCTTACTTCTTCTATTCACCTGGTCTGGAGTATGTATTTTACAATGCTACTATTGAGGGGAATTTCATAGGAAAAGATACTGACTACACCGAGTCAACCAATCATTGGGTGATGCAACATCGAGCAGGGCTGATGTTGAGCTGGAGGGTTTTCGACATCCAACTTATGTATTATCTCAGAACCAAGGAAACACCTCAGGCTGACCCACATCAATATGCAGGTATTCATCTGAATTATCGTTTTTGAGCACTATGGATCGTTTTTTTAGCTCTATTTTCTTTCTTCTTTTGACGATTACATTGTATGGTCAGGTCTCTTACCCAAGAGGTCTCAATCCACCAAAGGTCAAATGGAACCAAATCGAGACAGATAAGGTACAGATCATCTTTCCTACTGAAACCGAACCTCAAGCGCAAAGAGCGGCAAATCTCATTCATATGCTATATGATAGTAGCTACTATGCGTTGGGGCCAAAACGAGAAAAGGTGAGCATCATCATACAAAATCAGACGACGCTTTCTAATGGATTCGTGACTGTAGGCCCTTTCCGCTCAGAGTTTTTTACCACCCCTCCACAGTTCAACTTTGGGGGTAGTGTCAGTTGGATGGATATGCTGACGATCCATGAGTATAGGCACGTCGAGCAATATGCCAACGCAAAAAAAGGAATTACCAAAATTGGCTCCATCTTATATGGTGAAAATGGTTGGGGTGGAGCCGCAGGCCTGGCTCTACCAAGATGGTTTTGGGAGGGCGATGCTGTTTTTGCTGAAACGGCACTCACACCCGCTGGACGAGGGCGGCTGCCGGATTTTGACAAAGAGTATCGCTCACTACTGCTCTCAGGAAAAAGGTATGGTTACGAAAAAGCAGCAGCAACCTCACTGAAGGACTTCGTCCCCAATCATTACAACTTAGGCTACTATCTCACTACACAACTCCGCCTGGATCATGGTAACGACGTGTGGCGGGATGTGATGGCCGATGCTGTGGACTACAAGGGTGTATTCTTTCCTTTTAGTCAAGGCATCAAAAAAAAATCAGGTGGAAAAACCAAGGTGCTATATGCGCGAACAATGGATAGATTGACAACGGAATGGGAAACCGAAAAAGAACAGCTCGATCTGACCACACATACTCAACTGACTCCTGCCAAAAAGGTCTTTACCGATATCAAAAACCCTACCTATACCAGGGACGGAACGCTGATCTACGAAAAGCGTGGGTTCAATACCATATCCACATTTCATGAGTTGCGAGATGGCAAGGAACGCAAGCTTTTAAGCCCGGGTTTTTTCTCAATCGACAACGCAACGATTTCTGTCAGCAACTCAAAGATGGTCTGGTCAGAACTGAGAAATGATGAACGATGGGGCAATCAGAATTTTTCGGTGATCATGTCCTTCGACCTGGATCAAAAGTCTAAAAAAAGGCTAACAAGCCAAACCAAATACTTCTCCCCGGCTTTGTCACCAGAGGGCAATCGCATTATTGCTGTTCACAGCCCTGAAAATGCCAAGTACGCGCTTCATCTGCTAGATAGTAAT
>JAHCMJ010000187.1 GCA_019192485.1 Cyclobacteriaceae bacterium HetDA_MAG_MS6
ATGCACCAGTCTTGTCATGACGAGATGCGGATATTGCAAATAAACACGCCTCAACCTGTCTCCTGGAAAGCTCCTCGCTTATCGGCCCACAATCCGAACAGTAGACAAAGCATTCTTCTTTAGTGAGGGTTTCCGTAATCTTAAACTTACTGGAAACATATTTATGAAAGTCATTTTCATATCTATCCAAATGATCAGGGGTGATGTTAAGTAAAACAGCAACATCTGGCCTGAACGATAAGATGCCATCAAGCTGGAAACTACTTACTTCCACCACATAATAATCATAGTGTTTTTCAGCTACCAGCTTTGACAGACTTATTCCGACATTGCCACCCATTGCGACATCAAGTCCAGCATTCTTCAGAAGATGATAGGCCAAGAGGGTCGTGGTGGTCTTTCCGTTGGTCCCTGTGATAGCAATCACCTTGGCATTGGATATAAACCGGAAAGCAAACTCAATCTCTGATATAACCTCTACACCTTTTGCTATTAGGTGCTGGATAAGCGGAACAGTATCAGGAATCCCCGGGCTTTTGATCACGATATCAGCTTGCAGAATCTGGTCCTCTGTGTGACCTCCAGATTCAAACGCAATATCGGCAGTAGTGAGTACAGCACAGTTTTCCATGGAGATATCTCCGTTATCGGAAACCAGTACAATGAACCCCTCCTTTTTTGCCAACAGTGCTGCTCCAATGCCACTTTCGCCAGCTCCTAATATGACCGCTTTTTGTTTCATTTGATACTAAACTTCTTCTTTTACTCGACGTTCGATAATCTTGTCACAAGCAAAGGAATAGATCGATAACAGGTCATATCCATACTTGATAAAATCATTGATGGTCTTGTTATTTTCCTTCGCATTTAAAGCCTGCAGCTTGTCCAAGGCCCAAATCACTTCGTCGATCTCTTCTTCTATCCTCTCGATGATTTGGTTGAACCTAAGCTCTGTCTTAGCTACGAGCAAACGTGGGAAGGTCGAGTCAATCTTTCGACAACTACGAATCATCGTGGTGGTTAAAGGCAATAGATTCACTCCTGGCAAAAACTCTGTGATCTTAGCCGATGCCTCTTGAAATTTTAAGTTTCTCTTTCGTAATTGCTGTATATCCATATTGCGGTTGATTAAGTCATCTAAGTTTTAATGTTGCTAGCGTACCTATGGCCAGTAATACGCCAATGGTCCAAAAGCGAGTTACGATCTTGGCCTCCGGTAAACCTTTTTTCTGATAGTGATGATGGAGCGGGGACATCAGGAATATCCTTCGCCCTTCACCGTATTTCTTTTTTGTGTATTTGAAATATGATACCTGGATAATCACCGAAAGATTTTCAATCACGAAAATCCCGCAGATGAAAGGGATCAAAAGTTCCTTCCTGATCACGAGAGCCAAAACGGCTATGACTCCGCCCAATGAAAGGCTACCAGTATCTCCCATGAATACCTGTGCCGGATATGAGTTGTACCAAAGAAATCCAATACAGGCACCAACAAAGGCGGTGCAGAATATCACCAATTCGCCAGAGTTGGGGATGAACATAATATTGAGGTAGTCGGCGAAAATGGCATTACCTGACAGATAGGCAAATATGGCTAGGGTAAGGCCTATAATCGCTGAGGTGCCAGCAGCTAATCCATCTAGTCCGTCCGTGATATTAGCTCCGTTGGATACAGCAGTGATAATGAAAATCACCGCCAATACATAAATCACCCATGTAAACTGCTCCAGTGACCCAGGCAATAGCCAATCGTATTGAAACTCATTATTTTTGAAGAATGGGATTGTGGTGATAATGGATTGCTGATCAATAAATATGGCTCCGTTCTCACCGGCAAACTCCCGGGTAATGATGTCTTCGTGAAATACCATAACAAAGCCAACCAGCAACCCGAGTGCTACCTGTCCAATAACTTTAAACTTGCCACGCAGACCTTCTTTGTTTTTCTTTTTGACTTTGAGATAGTCATCCAGGAAGCCTATACTTCCCATCCATAGTGCTGTGATCACCAAAAGAATGATGTATATGTTGGTGACTTCCGCGAACAGCAATGTTGGTATGACAATAGCCATAATGATGATAATACCACCCATCGTCGGTGTTCCTTGCTTCTGCATCTGACCTTCCAGGCCCAAGTCTCTAATGGACTCACCGACCTGATAGCTTCTCAGTCGCTCAATGAGATACCTTCCAAAAGTGATCGTAATCAAGAGAGAAACAATCGCGGCCATACCAGCCCGAAAAGAGATATACTGAAACACTCCAGCCCCAACTAGGTCAAATTGCTCATCCAGATATTTGAAAAAGTAATAGAGCATCAGGCCTCGGGATTTAGTAAATCATTTAAAATGGCTTTGTCATCAAAAGGAAAGCGCTCGCCATTGACCTCCTGATAGGTTTCGTGGCCTTTTCCTGCAACCAGGATGATATCATTATCACGTGCCATATTGCAGGCAGTACGAATAGCTTCTTTTCTATCAATGATAGTCACCGTTTTTCGCTGATCTGATTTCATGACTCCAGCAAACATGTCAGCCAATATTGCCTCGGGATCTTCGGATCGTGGGTTATCGGAGGTCAGAATCACCTTGTCACTAAGTGTTGTAGCGATCCTGGCCATCTTAGGTCTTTTTTCTTTGTCCCTATCTCCGCCGCAGCCAACCACAGTGATCAGTAGCTCATTTTTGGTCCTAAGGCTCTCAATAGTCTGAAGTACATTTTCTAACGCATCGGGTGTATGCGCATAATCTACGATAGCCATTATGTTAGCCTTGTTTTTTACATACTCAAATCGTCCTCTGGCTCCATCGAGTTGTGAAAGCTCCCTCAGCACTTCCTCACGCTCTTCACCCAGAAGTGCTGCCACGGCATAGACGGTGAGTAAATTGTAAGCATTGAAATCTCCGATGAGCTTGAACCAGACATTGATCCCATCCATATCCAGCTCTAATCCGTGCATGGTATTGTGGATGACACGAGCTCGAAAATCAGCCATTGATTTGATAGAGAAAGTACAACGTTCGGCTTTTGTGTTTTGCAACATGATATTGCCTCGCTTATCGTCAACATTGACCAAAGCAAAAGCTGATGCAGGAAGTCCGTCAAACAGTATTTTCTTGGCTTTTATATACTCATCAAAAGTTTGATGATAATCTAGATGGTCATGGCTGATATTGGTAAAAACACCTCCAGAAAAACTCAATCCGGATGTTCGATGCTGGGACAAGGCATGCGAGCTTACTTCCATAAAGCAGTGCGTACATCCAGCCTCTACCATCCTCGATAATAGCTCATTAAGTTGCAGTGCGTCCGGTGTTGTGAAAGTAGCTGGTAAGACCTTGTGATCAATCCGGTTTTCCACCGTTGAAAGTAAGCCCACCTTGTATCCTAAATGCTGAAACAATTCAAATGACAAAGTCGCAGTTGTTGTTTTGCCATTCGTTCCGGTGATTCCCACCAGTTTAAGTTTTTCTGAGGGGTTGCCATAAAAATTGGCAGCAATTATACCCAATGATTTGGCGCTATTATCCGTTCGGACAAGCGTTATGCGATGATTCACCTCAAGTCCCTCCGTCTCTATCAAAACGGCAGAAGCACCATTCGTAACGGCCTGATCAATGTATTGATGACCATCAGTCGTCAACCCTTTGACAGCCACAAAGAGAAATCCCTCCTTGACCTTTCTAGAGTCAAATGCTATTCCCTGGATGTTGAGATTCCGTTCACCTTCCAACGAAAGCAGGGTGATACCATACAATATGTCTTTTAACCTAGCCAAGTGTAAGTCTGATTGCTGATCCTTTTAATATTTTTCCTCCTGGATAAAGCGACTGAGCTTTCACCCGACCCTTTCCTTCCGTTTTTACTTTTAGACCTTGGTTTTCAAGCAAGTACAAGGCATCTCGCAAAGTCATTCCTCTCACGTCGGGTACCTTATTAGTAGCTACATCATTGTTTTTCCAGAATACCGAATTGCCTACTACATCCGTTTTCACCCAATCTCCAGCTCCATCGTCGCTGTGATTGGATATACCAAGTTGATTGCATAGGAAGTTGAGCTCACCATGATGACCTGAACGAATCACCGGGAATATGCCTGCAAATTGATCTCTATTGGCCGGCATCATCTCGTGCATCTCAACCTCCAGTGAAAATATCTTATCAGCGATCTCCTTAAATACCGGCGCCGCAACATCACTGCCATAGATTTGATAGCCTTTTGGTTCGTCAATCACTACAATACAGCTATACTTAGGCGCCTCCGCAGGGAAATAGCCGACGAATGACGTGTAGTACCGATTGGTATACCGACCATTTTTTACTTTTTTGGCTGTTCCGGTCTTGCCTGCAATAGTGTATTGACTGTGACGGATATTTTTAGCTGTACCTCGTCGTACAACCCCCTCAAGCATGGTATGTAACTTTTCCAATGTCCTTTCGGAGCATATTCTTTTCTTCAATACCTTGGTCTCGTATTCTTCTATGACCTTGTTGTCCCGGAGAATGGATTTCACAATAATGGGTTGGATCATCTTGCCTCCATTAGCTATCGCATTGTATAATGCCAGAGTCTGTAACGGCGTCATTTTCAACTCGTAACCATGTGACATCCATGGTAGCGTCGTACCACTCCAGGAAGAGTCGGAAGGTGTCTTGATATAAGGCTTACCCTCTCCCACCATTTGGAATCCTAAAGGGCTAGCCAAACCTATGTCTTTTAAATAATCAATGAATCGCTCGGGCTTATTGCTAAACCTGGAATTGATCAACTTTGCGACTCCGATATTGGAAGACTTTTCGAAGACCTCTTGGACACTAATCCTTCCATACCCACCGGGTTTGTGGTCTCGCATGGTCTCATTGAAAAAAGCATATTCGCCGTTTCCCGTATCTACTGTATCCGATAATTCTATATCGGTATCTTCCAGCAAAGCGATCATGCTGGCCAGCTTAAACGTAGATCCGGGCTCTCTTGATCCCTGGTCACCTACGGCATAATTGTAGCGCTCATAATACTGTCCCTGGCTATTACGGCTGAGATTCGAAATAGCTTTGATCTCACCGGTTTCGACCTCCATGAGCACAGCAACACCATAATCAGCCCGGTGTTTTTGCAGATGATTCAGCAAGGCCGTTTCTGTTACATCTTGCAAGTTGACATTGATAGTAGTCTCAACATCATAACCGTTCTTAGGTCTGACTTCCGTCCCATCATAAACAGGTTTCCATCCACCTCCTGCCATTTTCTGAAACAAAGCTTGACCATCCTTTCCGGCCAGTTGTCTATTGAAGCTGAACTCAAGTCCAACAACTCCCCTATTCTCATCACTGACCATACCAATAGTTCGATACCCCAAATGCGAAAAAGGTCGAAATCTCTCTTCAACCTTTTCAAAAATCACACCACCTCGAAGTCTTCCCTCGCGGAAGATGGGCCACTTCTCCATGACCTTTTTTTCCTGATAGTTAATCTTGGAGGAATTGAGCGTGAGGTAACGCCGCTTCCTTTTGCGGGCATCATCAATCTTCCGGCGATACTGATGTGGTGATCGATCCTCGAAGAAATCCGAAAGCAGAATGCACAAGGAATCAATATTACTTCTATAAAGTCCATCCGTTGAAAGATACGGATCGAAACATACTTTGTAGAAAGGTAGAGACGTGGCCAAAAGACTGCCGTTATCAGAATAGATATTGCCGCGAGTAGCACCTACCGTCATAACCTTGAGGCCAATAGATTGCGCCAGGTCCTGCCAATATCCGCCCTGGAAAAACTGAACGTCGACCAATCGATAAACGATTGCTCCAAAAAACAGGAACACTAATAAGAAAGCAATCCTGACACGTAGCAATATGGAGCGTTTGATGCTCATCTACTTATGACTACTTTTTGAGGTGGAACATCGTGTTCTTTCAAGCCCAGTCTTGCTGCTTTTTTAGCCACTTCAGATTGCTTGCTAGCTAGCATGTAATCTGCTTTGAGTGTAGTATAATCTGCTCTCAAGTCCTGTACCTGCTGCTCTAAATGATGGATGGCTCGTATTTTTTTCTCTGCATAATGGCGACTGCCAATGTAGATAATTGACAGACCGGCAATGAATAGGATTTGCGGCAGGAATCTAACGTGGATCACCTCTGAAATGCCTTCATCTATCTTGATGAATTTCTCAAGCATAGCAAAGAATCCTTTGCGGGAGGAACGTCCTGGTATTTTGTACGTATTCGTTGCCATTACCTTTTAGTTGCGACCCGAAGTTTTGCACTTCGAGCTCTATTGTTTTGATCTATCTCTATGTCCTTGGGAACAATCGGCTTCCTATTGACCGGGTCAAAGGGCCTGATGATGTTCCCATAAAAATCTTTTTCCTGTCTTCCTTTCACGTTTCCGGCATTGATAAAATTCTTGACCGGACGATCTTCTAAAGAATGATAGCTAATGACAGACAGCCTACCACCTGGCTTTAGTACATCTGTACATTGCTCCAGAAAATCTGTAAGTGCTCCCATTTCATCATTGACTTCGATTCTGATTGCCTGGTAGAGTTGGGCCAGGTACTTGATCCCCTTTCCTTTGGGACTGACCTGCAAAGCAATCTCCCTCAGAGCCGTGGTGGTCTCGATAGGCTGACTGATACGTGCCTGTATGATTTTGGCTGCCAGGGTTCGTGCATTTTTGATTTCGCCATAAGCGCTGAAGATGTGGATCAACTGGCCCTCGTCATACTCGTTGACCACAGTGGCAGCGGTCACCGCACTTTCTTGATTCATACGCATATCCAGATATCCATCAAATCGGGTGGAAAAGCCTCGTTCTGCTGCATCAAACTGATGCGAGGATACACCCAAGTCAGCGAGAATACCATCGACCTGATCAAAACCATTGAACTTCAGGAACCGCCTCAGGTGCCTGAAATTGGAAGCAATAAATGTAAAAGAACGATTTTCGTCTTTGTCAAAATTCCTGGCATTATCAGCGGCATCCGGATCTTGATCAAAGGCGATTAGTTTCCCTTTGGTTAGCTGGTTGTAAATGTTTTTGGAGTGTCCACCTCCTCCGAAAGTTACGTCGACGTAGGTGCCTCCAGGCTGGATACTCAGTCCCTCTATACTCTCCTGTAGCAACACCGGGACATGGTAACTCATATGTTACTCGTCCAGGTATTTTTGTGCCAGGGCCGAAAACTCGTCAGCTCCTTTGGCCAGATGATCATCAAAAACCTTGGTATCCCACATTTCAATGTAATTACCCATACCTATCAGTATAGCTTCTCGCTCTATTTTGGCATGAGTGAGCATGTTTTTAGGTACTAATATCCTGCCTGCACTATCCAATTCTACCTGAGCGATGCTCCTGAAAAATATTCTTTTGAGTTGCCTCTGTTCGGGGTTAAACTCACTAAGCGCTGAAATCTTGTGGTGAATTTTCTTGTACTCGATCATGGGATAGAGAATCAGATTTGATTCAAAACCCTTCCTGAGAACCAGTTCGTTAGTGGAGACTTCGGGTAGATTGGTTTTAATCTTTGCAGGCAAAACCAACCTACCCTTAGTATCCAACTTACACTCATACTCGCTTGTAAAAAAAGCCATCTGAGCCTTGAAAAATATAAACCACCGTAACAAATGTATGGAAAAAACTAACAATACCAACCACTTTCTCCCACTTTACCACACTTTATAATTAAAAATCAACAATAACACCCCTAAAGATCCTTTTGGAAAGATTTATTATGTTCTGGATATATCCTTTAAAGTGAGCTGGTTAAGGATTTTTGTACTTCAAAAAGTGCCAAAAAATATTTCTAGCCAAAAATGTGGGGGGAAGTGGGGATTTTGAAAGAATTCTTGGCATTCAGCGATTGTAGAGCACACATGAAATGGTGCTATCATGAATCAAATTGCTTGTTTCGCAAGATCAGCACATTTTCGATTTTCAACTCAACAGGTTTTCCCGATAGCTCTGGAAAAGCTAGATGAACTTAGAATCAAGCTAGTATTCGTAAATTCTTCTTTGTTTATTTTGATTATTACAATGAGCTTCGCATAAGCTAATATTGTCGTTGGTTACTTTACTTCATTTAATGAACGTCGTAGAGGTATCATCTTTGACTTTGTAAATCCATTTTTTTCATAAAATTTAATGGCTTTAGCATTATCAAAGTCGGTAAGCAGCGTGATTCGCTGGCAACCTTGATCCCTAGCAAAGTCGATGCCATTCCTGATTAAAATTGAACCGACACCATATCCTCTAAAGGTAGGATTAACAACCATGTCCTCCAACATGGCAACCTTTGCACCTTCTGAAGTCGATATGAGGTAAAGTAAATTAACCATCCCAACCAGCTGCTCATCTTTCACTACCACTAAGATGTGTCCATGTTGAGGGTTTTTGATGATCATCTCTAATCCTTTCCTTTGCTTTCTTGAATCAGGAATAAAATCTGACTCTTGGGCGAATAAAGAAGTTAGAAGTATGGTCAGTTCGTTTATGTCCTTTGTTTTGGCAATTCGTATTTCAACTTGATCCATTAGTTACTTTTTACTGAGCATTTCAATACTGGAGGTACGGTTTTCGCATTGGATAAATGCACCTTGGTTCCTGCGACATCATATCTTCTACTAATTGGATGCTAACCAATCCTAGAATCCAAAGCTCGGTGCTTCTTCAAAAAATCCGGATCAATCTCCACTCCCATACCGGGACCTGTTGGTACTTTCACGCTACCATCTTCCACCTGCAAGGATGAGGTATCACACTCAATAGGTATGGGGTTACTGGAGTCTCTTGTGTTGGGATGATAGTCTCCTGCATTGTCGATTACCGACACAAAAAGCATAGCGTAAAGATAGCCCAGGCCAGAGCCACTGAGGTGAGGCACACATGAAAAGCCTCTGATATGAGCCATGCGAGCAACCTTGATGGATCGGATCATCCCTCCAAAATAAAACATATCCGGGCGATATACTTGCAAGGTGTCGTCAATGACCATCCGTCTGAAGTTTCTAA
>JAHCMJ010000188.1 GCA_019192485.1 Cyclobacteriaceae bacterium HetDA_MAG_MS6
TTCTCTCATACCTAGTTCTGTGGAGCTGATCGACTGAGTTGCGCTTTACATCTTGCTCTATATAATAGTTACCATCAAAAAGCTCTAGTTTGAGGTATTTGTCATTCAGAATGGTAAACATGCGACTGGAGTCTGCCAGGATTACAACCCGATTACCATCTTTTGCTGTATGGTCATAGATCATGACATCCTTCAGTGTTTTGTTATCAGGCAGTTTTTCCTTGACTTTAATACTATAATTGGGAATGCCATTATAAAAAACACCTGGCTTGATATCCAGCGCTGGTTTTTTGTGTTTGATATCATAGAGAAGGCTATAGGCTTTGAGGTTAGCAGCCGGAACGATGTGATTATTGAAGAAAAAAGCACCGATGGATAATAGTATCACAAAGAAGAAAATCGGCCTAAGTGCCCTTAACAAAGAAATGCCAGCACTTTTGATGGCAGTCAGCTCAAAATGCTCCCCTAGATTACCAAATGTCATCAGCGACGACACCAGTATACCTAGTGGCAGCGATACGGATAGCATGTTGAGGCTGAAATAAAAAATGAGCTCGCCAAAAACAGAAAACCCTAAATCCTTGCCAACAAAGTCATCGAAATATTTGAGCATATACTGGATGAGGAGAATAAAGGTCGCCACCACAGTCGTCAGCAGAAAGGGGCTGATGAAAGATTTGATGATAAGCGTGTCCAGTTTTCTCATGCCGCAAGATTAGGCGTATCAGAAATAGGAACGAAAGCTTTTGCTGATTGTTTTACCCACCAACGATCTCTTTGAGATCATGAATTAGGCTATCCCAAAGTTCTAATGCCTCTTCCTCATCCATATCGGAAAAGTCCGTAACACGGATAAAAACCTCTTGGGTGAGCTCATTCATTTCTAGCCTAAACTCCACAAAATTGGGTTCTTCTTCACCTCCATCATCTTCAAATTCGAATTTCACGTGATGATTTGCTCGAGTGGATACGGCCTTGGCTTTGTTCTCCTCACCGTCCCAGATAAAAGTAAAGCCTTTGTCTTCGTTGACATTGACGTCATCGGCGAACCATTGGGACAATCCCGATGCTGAAGAGATATAAGGATAGAGCATTTTTTTGGAAGCATTTATTCCGTATTCCCCGATAAACTTGTTCTTCGCCATACACGAAAATTTTTAGTCAATGTATAAAAAAATTAGTAATCAACACCCCACTTAAAAAAAAGAATTCTTCTTAGATTTGCACTCCTTTTTGAAAAGCACCTGGCGAGGTAGCTCAGATGGTTAGAGCGTCGGATTCATAACCCGGAGGTCGGGGGTTCAATTCCCCCCCTCGCTACACGTCTTAATTTAGCAAAAACCTTTTAAATCCAAAGCATCCTCGGAATTATTACCGACGAGCCTGATTTTTGTCATATTGAACAAGGAAGAGTTCTGAAAAAATTTAGAATTCATGAAGGTACGACTAGAATAAAACTGGTAGTAGAAGATAAAAAAAGGAAGAGCCCTCGAGCTCTTCCTAACCACATTAAATCGCTGCTTTGGAAATGTCTTTATTGATTTGCATTGAGTGTGAATACTCCAGTGGCTCTCATTGCTTTAGGTTGAATATTTGCTAAAAGTATTTAGTGCACCAATTGCTGGCCCAGATATTCATCTATACAACGCTCTCGTTCCTCGTTGAGGATTTTCCTGACCTGATCTTGTTGAATAGATTTTACTTCTTTTCGGGCCATCATTACGCCCTTGTTGTAGGCAAAGCGCATCAGCATCTTTACCTCTTCCTGATTGTAGGTTTTTGAATTCATCATAAGTTGCTCTTAGGTTTCGGTTCTAGGAGTTTCCCATGCTGATTCCAATTTCAAAAGTAGTGATTCGAGATTATTATTGAAGTCACTTTTCGATGAATCGGAAAAATATGATCATGAGTTCATATATTTCATCGAATAATTGGAAAGTAATATCACAATTTCACTCCTTCTTGTTCAAACTTTATTCAATTGACCGTCGGCAGAAATTCGCTAATGCATTTCTCACGCTCGTCATCCAATATATCCTTGATCTCCTCAGGCCGGAAAGCTTTCACTCCATTTCTGGCTACTATAACTCCCTTATTATAAGCAAAGCGCATTAGCATTTTTACTTCCTCTTCGTTGTAGGTGACATTTACATTTTTCATGGTAACGTTGTTAATAGTTTTCGCATCGATTTCTTGTGTAATGTTACGTCTTCAAGGCTGCAAAAGATGTTACTTATCGATGAACGAATAGTATTTTCAGGTGAATAAACGCTTGGAATAGATGGGCTCATAAACCGTAAAATGGACGATTTCATGCATTTATGAGGGTTTTTGCGGATTTTAGTCGATCACTGGCGGCATTATTTGTTATTCTTTCGTCAAGTCCATGTAATTCGATCATACTTTGGTAACTTCACCTTGAGTTTGAAAGACTATCAATATGACTAAAGAGATCAAAAAGTATATTCCATTTGTAATCGTTATAATAGTAATGGTTGCCTGCAAGGACGACGACACCGACTCGACAAGAGCACTATTGGTAGGTGAGTGGGAAGCCATCAGCGAAACCAGAACCGGATGCACCGACTCGGAAAACGATGGCGAAACTGTCTTGACCTGTTCTGCACAGGAGTGTATCCGATACACTTTCTCAGATAGCAGCACCTATAACCTTGAGTTAACCCAAAATGGAGTGATTACTAACGAAGCCGGTGGCTTTTCAGTATCTGACAAAAGGGTGACCTTATGCTTTGACGATGAAGAAGGAGAGACTTGCAGAAGCATCAATGTGATAGTGGGCGCCGAAACACTTTCGGTAATATCCGACGATGAGAACACCGGATGCACGATAACACAGCTTTTTTCCAAGCAATAGTACTCGTCAAAGCATCTCGTTGCCATGAATGAATCACAGCTCCATGGTGAATCAAGTTTCTTACAACGCTTCCAACTCTACCTTGGTGAATTTGTATACGGCGGGATTGACGGAAGTGTAACCACCTTTGCAGTTGTAGCTGGGTCTGCCGGTGCGCATCTGGATAGCAGCATCGTGATCATCCTCGGTTTTGCTAATCTCATTGCCGATGGCTTTGCCATGTCCGTGGGAAGTTATCTGTCTACTAAGTCTGAAAAGGAGACTTACGAGAAGCATAAAAGAATTGAGTATTGGGAGGTTGACCACTTACCTGAGACGGAAAGAGATGAAATCAGAGAGATTTATGCGACCAAAGGTTTTGAGGGTGAAACCCTGGATAAAATCGTAGACACCATCACAGCGGATAAAGATCGATGGGTAGATGTGATGATGAAGGAAGAGCTAGAAATGACTCCCGAAGCTAAATCCCCATTTATGATGGGTTTGGTCACTTTTGTATCATTTCTGCTGTTAGGATTTGTTCCCCTGATCGTGTATGTACTTGATTACTTTTCGTATATCCAGGTAAACCTCTTTCTGATGTCTAGCATGCTAACTGGATTGTGCTTCTTTGGTATCGGATACCTGAAAAGCATCGTCAATCATACTGCAAGATTCAGGAGCATCATTGAAACACTCCTCCTTGGTGGCGCGGCAGCGACGCTCTCCTATTTCGTTGGTAGCATACTCGAGCGAATGATCCTGTAATATCAGGCTACTCGGCTGCGTCCTGCGTCCATGACAGCATATGACTTGATCTCTTCAAAGGCTTTATCACCAAGGTTCTGCAATGAGGATTTACTTTCCTCCGGCTCAAATTGACCTTTAAGATCCCACCACTTCTCCGCTGTCTCTCTAGATTTGGACTTATCTACCTCAAACAGGTGAATGTAGGATTCTGAAATGATCCAAGGCTTATCCTCGCTACTATATTTATTAAAGATCATGCTACGCATGTGTGTAGCCGTCTTATCTCCATTTTTAAAATGCGAAACGGTATAAGACATAGTCTCTGGTTCTGTCATCACATTGTCCCAAAACTTCTTCGAGGAAATTAACTCAGCAGTAGTAATAAAGTAGCTCGATTCTTTCTGAACTGGCTCCTTACTGATATGACATTGTGCTTTGAATTCCTTTTTCTTCTTACCAAAAATGTTGAGCATACTAAAAAATTGAGTTTTTGACCTTAGAATAGTGGTACTGAAGTTAAGACTAAAAGGTTACACCAAAGGTTGCTCCATATCAAAATAAAGTTTGACCGAAATTCAAAAAGCGCTGGAAGTAACCCGGGTCATTACAAACAAAGTCACCTGTAGCCAGGTTAGTCTTCTCAACTTATGTACAATATGAACTGGATCATTTTGATTGATTTTGGACTGTTGGTATTAGTATGGACGGTGCAACTAGTGGTTTATCCTGGGTTTAGATATTATACTCCCTCTGACTTGCAAAAGTGGCACGGCAAATACACTAGCAACATCACCATTATTGTATTGCCTCTTATGTTAAGCCAATTGCTACTACACGGCATCCAAGCGATTTCGAAGTTTCATATGCTAAGCAGCTTTGCTCTTTTCCTGGTGATTTGCACCTGGTTCATTACCTTTTGGAAGGCTGTCCCTCTTCATCAACAAATCACCGAAAGCAGAGACGAGGACACTCAGTTGATTGCACAAAAACTGGTTTCCATCAACTGGTATCGCACCCTGATATGGACTGCGATCTTCATCATCAACTTTTTCTAATGCAGCAAATATGCCAAGGCTATTTGATTGAAAGCTTTAGGAGATTCGATATTGCAAATATGACCTGTAGCCGGTATTACCTGTAAAGAAGCACCTGGCTGACCCATCACATATTGCTTGGCATCAGACAAAAAAACATAGTCCTCATCGCCCATAATTACCAGAGATGGGTGAGCAAGCAAGTGATCATAAAACTGTCTGAGCAGGACGAAAAATTCCCTGTACAAACCCACCCATTTCATATATTCTTCGCGCTTTAGCTTAGAAGCTTCTCGCGTGTAAAGTCTTCTAGCTTTTTGATTTCTTTTCCTAGGCATCAATAAAAATGAAAACATTCGATACATAGAAGGATAACTAAGGAATGGGTTGAGCAACTTAGCCAAGTATACAAATAATCTAATTGGAATACTCCCTCTGAAAATACCACCTGCAAAAATGGCTTTTTTGACTAATCCCGGATACCTCATGGATAGGTCCTGCATCAATACACTACCAAACGACAAGGTGATGAAATAGGCACTTTGTATCCCAACATGCTCCAGTACTTCGACAATATCAGAGCTAATCAACTGAAAGCAGTACTTCTCTTCTTCGGGTCCAATGCTTTTGGAAGAACCATGATCTCGCAGATCGATGAGTAGAAGATTGAAGTGTTGGCCAAAGTCATCCAGTTGATATGTCCAAGTCTTAGTACTTCCTCCAGCACCGTGCAGGAAGACTACCCAATGCGAGTCGACACTTCTAAAAACTTTTTCAAAATATAACACCTCTCCATAACTTATTGTATATCTGTCATGTTTATCTGACGATGTAATGGATAGGTATGAAGAGACCAATATTTGAAGAAATCCAGACAGGGAAAGAGTTTAACCGCTGGTACTGGCTCAAATCAGAAATGATCCAAATCTGTAAAAAAGCGGATTTACCATCACGCGGAAGCAAATTTGATTTGAGAGACCGGATTATGCGTGCGCTGGATAATGAAAGTGAAGTTGTCACAAGTCTTTCTCATAAAAAAGTCTCATCTGGTTCTTTGAATTGGGCAAGAGCACCGTTGACATTATATACAATCATCGATCATAATGTCTCTTTTGGACCCAATTTCAGAAATTTCATGAAGAGTCAAATCGGACCAAAATTCGTCTGCCACAGTGATTTTATGGAATGGATGAAGAACAACAATGGTAAGACCTTGGCTGATGCCGTCGTCGCCTGGACCAGATTAGAAGATCGAAAGAAGGACCCAACATTCAAACGTACAATTGCCAAGCATAACATGTTGTCACAGTACGTGAGAGACTATTTAGGTGATAATCCAACAAAAACACTGTCGGATGCCTTGGCCTGTTGGAAAATAAAGAAGCAGTTACCAACTGAGAATGGCTTCATAGCATATTCTCGACAGGACATAGAACTTAAACTGACGGAGCACTGAACAACATCAGATCAAATCAAGAAGACCGCATGGTATACAGAAAAAATACAATGAGAACGCTAAATAACACCGACATCCTGAAGTTGCCTAAGTTGTACCGAAACAATCTGATCAACTCGATTTCAGGTTTCAAAAGTGCAAACCTGATAGGCTCGGTTAGCGAAAACAACCATTATAACTTAGCCATTTTTAGTTCTGTAGTGCACATGGGTAGTAATCCTCCCCTGCTTGGCTTCATTACCAGACCACATTCTGTCCCGAGACACACCTATGAAAACATCAAAGCAACTGGTTTTTACACCATCAACCATGTCCCGGCAAAGTATGCGCAACAAGCTCATCAAACTTCAGCAAAATACGATATTGAAGTAGACGAGTTTGAAGTATGCGGATTTACCAAACTCTTCTCCGACATGCACTCAGTACCATATGTGCAAGAGTCAAACATAAGAATAGGCCTGAAACTAGAAGAGGAGTATCATATTAAGGCTAATGACACTATCCTGGTCATTGGCTCCGTCATTGAGCTTATTATTCCCGATGGCTGCCTTGAGGAAGATGGATATCTGGACCTGGCTAATGCTGAATCTGTCACTATTAACGGCTTAGATGGATATCTGGCACCACAGAAGATCGACAGGTATACATATGCTAGACCGCATCAACCTGCAAAATCTATAACTAAATAGAAAAATGAAGACAAACAATTGGATGACCCGGACCCTAAAAGTCGCAGGTGTATACAACCTCTTTTGGGGTGCGTGGGTAATTCTCTTACCTAATCATTTCTTTGAACTTACTGAAATGGAGCCACTAAATCACCCTATGATTTGGCAAGGGATGGGGATGGTTATCGGGCTTTACGGCTTGGGGTATTGGTGGGCGAGTTATGACCCTATTCGTCATTGGCCGATCGTGGCGATTGGTCTACTTGGGAAACTATTTGGGCCTGTAGGGTTTGTATTTAACTATTTCACAGGGCAAACTCCCATTTCTTTTGGATTTATGCTGATTACCAACGATTTGATCTGGTGGTTACCATTTTTCCTGATCTTAAGAAAAGTGCACTTTGAGACGAATTGGAAGTTGCGATGATGATACGTAAAGCCAGTCTTACTATTCTTATTACATTTTATGTATTCGCTGGATTAAACCACTTTATTAATCCTTCGTTTTACTATCCTTTGATCCCCACATATTTACCATTCCCGTGGATTATTAACCTTGCAAGCGGCCTGATCGAGGTCATTTTTGGATGCGCTTTGTTGTTTTCCTTCAGCAGAAAGCTAGCAGCTTACGGCCTTATGATCATGCTGGTTGCCTTTATTCCATCCCATATTTACTTTATTCAAGTCGGTAGTTGTATACCTGACGGGCTTTGTGTATCTCCATGGTTGGGCTGGACTCGGTTGGTGATCGTACATCCGCTACTTATGTATTGGGTGTATATCCATCTGAATGATACTTTCAGGATGGTGCCGAGGATTGGGTAATTGAAAAACAAAGGGTCATTCTCTTGCCGAGAATAACCCTATCCCCTCCTTCTACTACGCTATATTTAATAAGATACCCTGTCCTGAAGCATCTTCCGTGCTAAATGTATCCTGTTCTTGACAGTACCTAATGGTAGTTGCAACCTGTCAGCAATCTCGAGGTATTTGAAACCGCGGAAATACATCATAAACGGCACACTATATCTTTCACCAATGGATTCCACTGCATTTTGTAAATCTTCCAGGCTCATTTTAGCTATTGCATCATCAGGGGAACGGCGAGTTCCAATATTGAGATGATGGAGATCTTCAGTGGTATCGATAAAGGTCTTTTGTCTCACCATTCGTTGGTACTGAGTGATAAAAGAATTTTTCATAATGGTATGCAACCACGCCGAAAGGTTGGTTCCCATTTGGAATTTACCCTGATTGCGGTAGGCTTTAATCAAAGTCTCCTGCAACAAGTCATTAGCATCATCATAGTCCTTGGTAAGCTTCATGGCAAAACCCATTAGTGGTCTCGAATGCGAAGCGAGTACTGATCCAAATTCTTGTTCTGACATTTGTACTTCGTTTTTTTATTTAAAACCGAATACCAGATAATATGTTTTCAATTCTTTCAGAAATTTATGAAAATAAAGAAAAAAATTAAGTAATGGACAGCAACAACTTCCCAAACTTGGTTTTCTCCATCTGGGAGAGTCTTTCCAAAAGCTGTATGGCCTGTCGCGTAAAGTCTTCAAGATCCTGGGTTACTCTTTTCAACTCTTCGGCTTCCTGATTGCCCTCAGCATCCAGCTGACTAATTTGCCGAAGCACTTTTAATGCCGGTTCAAGCTCTCTCTTACGTCTCTCTCTGGCCACGATTCGAGCCATTTCCCAAATATCTTTTTCTGAATAGAAATATTCTTTTCTATCTCCAGGGACAATTTTTTTATAGACTACGCCCCAGTCCAGAAGCGCCCTGATGTTCATATTGGCATTACCCCGAGAAATACTAAGCTCGCGCATTACATCATCTGTGGTGAGGGGCTTGGAAGAGGTGAGTAATAAGATGTTGATCTGAGCCATCGTCTTGTTGATCCCCCAACTAGTCCCCAGTGTACCCCATGCTTGTATCAGGGTGGCTCTGGCCTCCTCAAATTTTAGTGTGTTTTCCATTTCAATAACTTTCAATAATAACTGAAAAATGCGAAAATCGGAACTTACTTAAGTAGTTGCTAGCTCCAAACCCTCCTTGTATCTCTCGATCGCACGCTGACGAGCCATCTTGTGCTCTACTATTGGTTTTGGATAATTTGTAGTGTTTAACTCCGGTATCCATTTTTTAATGTAAACCATCTTAGGGTCGAACTTTTCTGTCTGCAGGTAGGGGTTGAATACCCTGAAATA
>JAHCMJ010000189.1 GCA_019192485.1 Cyclobacteriaceae bacterium HetDA_MAG_MS6
ATGGCCACTCCTTTTTGTGCATCGGCCAATGCCACTTTTTGCGGAGTTGTTACGATCATTGCGCCCGTCACCGGTACAGTCTGCACCAACGTTAGGTGAATGTCACTAGTGCCAGGGGGTAGGTCAATAAGTAGGTAATCCAGATCACCCCATTTGGTATCTGCAATAAACTGCTTCAGCGCACTACTTGCCATGGGTCCTCGCCAAACTACGGCATTTTCCGCTGGAGATAGGAAACCTATAGAAATGAGTTTGACACCATACTGATCTATTGGAATGATCATATTCTTGCCGTTTTCCTGGACGACACCGGGCTGCTCATGCTCGCAGTTAAACATGGTAGGCATGGAGGGACCAAAAATGTCCGCATCTATCAATCCCACTTTGGCTCCGGACTTAGCAAGTGCAACAGCCAGGTTGGCAGATACGGTGGACTTGCCAACGCCGCCTTTTCCTGAGGCTACCGCAATAATATTTTTAACGTTAGGAAGCAATGGCGCATTATCCCTAGTGGTTGTCACCGATGATGTCATATTGATATCGGGATCGATACTTTCTCCAAAGTGTTTCGCAAGAGCTTTTAGGCAGTCATTTTTGATCAGTTCTTTGAGCGGACAAGCAGGTGTAGTCAATACCACATCAAATTTCACTTTTGATCCCGAAATATGGATGTTCTGGATCATATTGAGTGTTACAAGATCTTTTTTGAGGTCGGGGTCTTCGACTTCTCGAAGTGCTTTTAGCACATTTTCTTTGGTGATATCCATGAATTGCGTAGGATTTGAATGCAAGTTTAAGTAAGGCTAACCTAGCAACAAATAATCTTTCAAATAAGTTAGATTTGCTATCGCATTCCAGACGTTTATGATCAGCCCGGCTACCATTGATGAGATAAAGAACCGCATGGATATCGTGGATGTGGTAGGTGATTTTGTCAACCTTAAAAAATCCGGTTCCAGCTATAAGGCCCTTAGTCCATTTACTTCAGAGAAGACACCTTCATTTTATGTGGTTCCGTCAAAGGGTATTTTCAAGTGCTTTAGTTCGGGAAAAGGAGGAGATGCTATCACATTTGTGATGGAAATCGATGGCTTGAGTTATCTGGAGGCGATCAAGTACCTGGCGGGCAAATATGGGATCGAAATAGAGGAGGAGGAACAGACGGACGAAGCCTTAGAAGCTCAGAATCGACGAGAGAGCCTCTATATTATCCTCAATTTTGCAAGCGAATTTTTTCAGGATTTACTATTCAATCATCAAGAAGGGAAATCCATAGGATACACTTATTTTGTAGAAAGAGGTTTTTCTGATGATACGATCAAAGCCTTTCATTTAGGATATAGCCTCAACGTTTGGGATCACTTTTACCAAAAGGCCAGAGAAAAGGGCTTTCAAGAGGAGTTGATAGAAGAAGCAGGGCTGATCATCAGAAAAGAGGAAAGATTCTATGATCGGTTCAGAGGTAGAGTCATATTTCCAATCCATAACATTACCGGGAAGGTGATCGCCTTCGGCGCTAGAATTCTCACCTCCGATAAAAAGCAGCCCAAATACATCAACTCCCCTGAGACGGAGCTTTACCAAAAAAGCAAAGTCCTTTATGGATTATTCCAGGCCAAGCAAGCCATTCGTCAAGCTGACAATTGTTTCTTAGTAGAAGGCTATACGGATGTGATCTCCATGCATCAGGTTGGAGTGCAAAATGTCGTTTCGTCATCAGGAACGGCTTTGACTGAGGAGCAGGTTAAGTTGATCAAGCGCTACACGCAAAATGTGACCGTATTGTTCGATGGTGATGCTGCCGGTATCCGGGCATCACTTCGTGGTATTGATATGCTTTTGGAAGGTGGTCTCAATGTGAAAGCCGTGACCCTGCCAGATGGGGAGGACCCTGATAGCTATAGCAAGAGTCTAGGAACGACCGCTTTTCAGCATTTTGTTGAGGAACAAGGTCAGGACTTTATTCGCTTCAAGGCAGCCATGCTCATGGATGATACTCAGCATGATCCTGTCAAAAAAGCGGGTGTCATCAAGGAGATAGTCAATAGCATTGTCAAAATTGGCGACCCCGTCAAGCGGGCGGTTTATATTAAAGAATGTAGCGACTTACTAGAGATTAGTGAGACCGTTCTTATTGTAGAGCAAAACAAACTACTATTAGAACGCAATAAAGACAAAAAGACTCAACCAAAACAGGTTCAATCCCAGGATGTAGCTACAGAGCTATTGCCCATTGAGGATGAGCAAGTAGAATCTCTTGATATTGGCAATATCATAGCTGTACAGGAAAAAGAGAGCATTAGAGTACTAATCAATTACGGCAAAGAATCTATTCAAAATCATGAGTTTAATGATGAATATTTGGTTAACTATTTTCTGAACGAAGCCGAGGAAATCCAGTTCACACACTCTGTTTACAACAAAATTTTAGAGATTATCAAATCAAAGGCGAGAGAAGGAATAATAGTCGATGCAAAGTATCTACTGGACCACGGAGATCAAGAAGTAAAAGACGTAGTAGTTGAATTGAGTGCAAACAAATATGAGATCAGCGAGTTTTGGCAGTCCAAATATAAAATACATGTTCCTCACGAAACGGAACATCTAAAAGACGTGACTTACACTAATATTCTTAGGCTTAAGTTTCGGATTATTCAATATATGATTGAGCAAGAGAATGAAAAACTCAAAAACATTTCAGATCAAGATATAGATGATGTTCTGGATGAGATCAATGACCTAAAAAAAATGGAAATGCAAATCGCCGAAATTTTAGGGAACGTCATTGTCAAATAATTGTTAGAAAACAGAAGGGTAAAAAACATGCTAGACACGATAGAGGAAGCGATAGAAGCCATCAAAAAAGGGGAGATCATTATCGTAGTGGATGATGAAGATCGTGAAAATGAAGGAGACTTTATATGTGCTGCGGAAAAGGTGACTTCTGAGGTCATCAACTTCATGAGCAAAGAAGGAAGAGGATTGATTTGTGCTTCCCTGATAGAAGATAGATGTGAGGAGCTCGGCTTGGAATTAATGGTAGGTAAAAATACGGCAGTTCATGAGACCCCTTTTACGGTCTCAGTAGACCTCATTGCCAACGACACCACAACGGGAATTAGCGCTTCAGACCGAGCCAGGACTGTTCAAGCATTGGTAGATCCTAAAACAAAGCCGGAGGAGCTGGGGCGACCAGGTCATATTTTTCCATTGAAAGCTAAAAAAGGCGGGGTCTTGCGTCGAGCAGGACACACCGAGGCTACCATTGACTTTGCAAGACTAGCAGGGTTACAACCTGCAGGTGTGTTGGTGGAAATCCTCAAAGATGATGGCACCATGGCCAGACTACCGGATCTTCGCCAGATTGCTGATAAATTTGACCTGAAACTTGTTTCTATTAAGGATTTGATAGAATACAGGCTACAGCACGAGTCACTAATCAGCGAGGAGATTGAGGTACATATGCCCACAGATTATGGGGACTTCCAGTTGCGGGCCTTCAAACAGATCAATACCGGCGATTCGCATCTGGCATTGATCAAAGGAACCTGGGAAGAGGGAGAACCTGTAATGGTTCGTGTACACTCTTCATGTGTCACGGGGGATATTTTTGGTTCGTGCAGGTGTGATTGCGGCGGCCAACTGCATGGCGCTATGAAGATGGTCGAGGAAGAAGGAAAGGGTGTGGTGCTTTATATGAATCAGGAAGGTAGAGGCATAGGTCTGCTCAATAAGCTAAAGGCCTACAAACTACAGGAGCAAGGGATGGATACTGTCGAGGCTAATTTGCACTTGGGCTTCAAAATGGATGAGCGTGATTACGGTGTGGGAGCTCAGATACTGAGGCGATTAAATGTAACCAAGCTGCGTTTGATTACAAATAATCCTAAAAAAAGAGTGGGATTAATGGGTTATGGCCTGGAAATTGTTGAAAATGTACCTATGGAGATTCACCCTAACTCGCACAATCAAAAGTATCTCGAAACGAAAAGAGACAAAATGGGGCATGACATTCTGAAATAGTATTGATATCATGAAACACTACTTGCTGGTATTTTTTGTTCTTAGCACAATTGGACTACAGGCACAGTTTTCATCCGATTTCTGGCATGATGGGCTTCTGGTCACCTCAGAGAAGGATACCCTTAGAGGACAGGTCAAGTACAATATGGAAACTAACGTGGTGCAAGTCTTGCAAAACAAGAAGCTGAGCACGTATTCGAGTTTCAAGATTTTCTACTTTGAATTTTACGATAAGGTCATCAACAACTATCGTCAGTTCTACACGCTGCCATACAATCTCAAGTCGGACTATAAGACACCGGTTATCTTTGAGCTGCTTTACGAAGGGCCTTTGTCGCTTCTTTCACGGGAATCTATCGTTCAGGAGACCGTCTCGACCAATAGCCCATATTGGAATGGCGGTAACTTGACGCAGACCACATTGGATTACGCCTATTTTTTTCTGGATAAGAAAGGTAATATGGAATATTTCAATGGGAGAAAGGCTGTTCTGCTAAGTATATTATCAGACAAAGACAGGCAGGTTCGAGACTTCATTAAGAAAAATAGACTTCGAGTGGATAACACCAGGGACTTAGTCCGAATTACTGCTTTTTATAATTCCATTTGATCCGAATCCTTCATTACCTTCGCTGCTGATTAAAAAAAGTAGCATGTCCAAGCCTTTGATACTAGTGACCAATGATGACGGTATTACCTCTGCTGGCATTAAAAAGCTAATCTATTTGATGGCTGAGATCGGTGAGGTAGTAGTAGTGGCTCCAGATAGCCCGCAATCAGGTATGGGGCATGCCATCACGGTGGGGGACACCCTTCGCATCAATCGCAATGACATCTTTGGAGATATTGAGGCATATGAATGTAGCGGTACTCCTGCAGACTGCGTGAAACTAGCTAAATACGAATTATTTCCTGATCGCAAGTTTGACCTGGTCGTAAGTGGTATCAATCACGGTAGCAATAGCTCAATCAGCGTGCTTTACTCTGGAACGATGAGTGCAGCTATTGAGGCAGCTATCGAGGGCATGCCAGCTATTGGATTTTCTCTTTGCGATTATGATCACGATGCGGATTTTTCTCACATTGATGATACTTTGTTACACATTGCTCGGGAAACCTTGAAAAAGGGCATGCCTAAGGGAATAGCTTTGAACGTTAATTTCCCGGAGAAAAGGGAGCAGCCCATCAAAGGGATCAAAGTCTGTCGACAAGCCAATGCGAAGTTTGAGGATGCCTTTGATGAGCGTGAAGACCCATATGGACGCAAGTACTATTGGATGGTGGGGAGCCTGGTCAACCATGACAAAGGAGAAGACAATGATGAATGGGCTATTGCTCATAATTATGTATCTATTGTGCCTTGCCAATTTGACCTCACGGGCTATTTTGCAATCAACTACTTCAATGATGAATGGGATATCTGATTAACCAAAATCAACCGTCATGAATATCTGTATCTCTGGAGAACTAGGGAGTGGAAAAAGCTCTGTCAGTGAGGCTCTTATCAAGCAATTGGAAGGCTATGAAATCATTTCGGCCGGACGTATCAATAGGGAATCAGCTGAAAAGAAGAACCTCACCACTACGGAATTTAACGAACTGCTGAAAGCCGACAAGCAGTTTGATCTGTGGCTCGATAATCAAATACGAGATTATGGACAGCGGGGTGATCAATACATTTTCGACGCCAGGTTAGGTTGGTACTTCGTCCCCAAGTCGTTCAAGATTCATTTGCTTACTCGTCCTGAGGTAGCAGCAGAAAGAGTTTTTGGTGATGGTAGCCGTCTCAATGAACAATACAAAAAGGTAGAGGACGCTCTTGATGAAATATATCGTCGAAAAGAAGCTGAACGAGCTCGCTTCGGTGATTTTTATGGAGTAGATATCAACGATTTTAGTAATTATAATCTCATCATTGATACCTCGGACAACTCGATCGAGGAGATTTCTGATCTGGTACTGAAGCAGTTCGAAGAGTGGCAATCTGAAAGATTTCGGAGCCGGGTTTTCGTCGCGGGTAAAAGTCTAATTACCTCTCAACGTCCCGATTCAAATGGCTCGTTGGCGACGATCCCCAAGGTGAAGTATGAGAACCGTACTTTTCACTTGCTGACTCCTGTAGATTCGGAAATAGATCAGGAGGGATTGGTACAGGTGGAGGTGGTTAAATTTTGAGCTTTCAGCTCAAATGGAACCCACTTCAAGCTCAAAAATGCTTCCGAATGAGCTTCCTTTGATCTCGTGGTGAGCTACAAGCCTCTGTGCTTCTATTTTCGAGTTTTTTAAATCTAATTTAAGGATTGAAAAGTGCTTAATAGAAACTTTCAGATTTTGATTTTCTTACAGAGAAACCATCAATTGTATTAGATAGCATGTAAGCCATTATGTTTTCTGAATCCATGGTGTTAATGTCTGCCACAATGAAGTTTCTAAGAGTGAGTTCATCAATAGTCCAAGCCTCAAATGAAGGGTGATCCAATTCTTTGATCTTAAGTAGATTAGATAGGTTGATCTGATTATCTGGAGAATAAATTCTCCAAGATGCAGAGCTAGAACTGCTAACTGGATAATGCCAATGACTTATTTGAATCTGCGGATTACCCACAATACTGACTTCAAACGTCTCGAAAACTTTATCCTTGACCAGGAAATCAGCATTAATCATTTCAAAGCTTAGACTTTCATCCGTGGCATTTTCAACATAGACTAAATTATCTCTTTGGGCGATGAGTTGAGTGGTTACCTCAGTGAAATCATTTGATAAATCAGGTATAAGAAAAGTATTGTTTGGAGTTGGGTTTATTGCAGGTATAGAGAAAAAGGAAAAAGGCAGGGTAGTTTCTTTATTATTCATATAACCGTTAGTAGAAATTGAAAATGCAAATTCACCAGAGATAAACTCACTGGCAATCGGAATTTCAATCATCTTTTCCAACTTACTTGAATTACTTAGGTCGAAAATAACGTTTTTCGAATTAGGAATTTCTTCAATGTTATAATTCCAGCTATTATCGAGATGGTTTTTGTAAGTCAATATTAGGTAAGGGACTGTTGGATCATGTGTAGATATAGATGAAGTGTAATTTAAAAACCCAGATGAGCCAATTCTGTTTCCTGGAGTAGAAAAAATGTAATTTGACGCATATTGTTCTTGTGGTTGGACAACTGAAATATTGATTGTAGCGAATTCTAGCTTAGTAATAGCAGTTGCAATCAAAACATTGCCTTTTTGCGGTAACCCAATATATGTGCTAGGGAAAAAGATATTAGAGGACGGCGATTTACTCATAAAAGTTATGGAAGGGTTTTTGATTTCTTCCTGAATCCTAACCGAACTTCCATTTTCAGCAGAATAGAATGAAATTGGATTTAATTCATCGTCATGGACGATAATGAAACCTTCGAGTGTAAGAAACAAGTCTTCCGCAAATGAAATGGTAAGATCCGTTTGACTAATTTCTTCTCCTGCTATATCCTCAGAACTTTCACATGACAGTAGAAAAACAGAGACTATTGTGGATGAAACAAAAAAGAGCTTTTTCATGATTTAGATGTTTTAGACAAGCAAATATATGTCCGAAACCTTTCTAAATCCGTTTTCAACCAAACAAAAACAACTGTTGTCCTTTGGGTGGTTTAGCATCGCCAAAGACTGTCTTGCCACCATACTTCCAGGATTCATTCCTTTCCTTTTTAATCACATCATCCAAGTTGCCATTGGGGACGAAATCTTGCTCCATCCGCTGTGCCGCAGTGGTTAAAGCATTCATGGCCTTAAGCCTGTCTGATTGACCCATCTTTGCTCGATTGACTGCGGTCTTTAGTACGCCGATGCTTTCGTCATAGGTCTTGGTCGGTACGGGGAAGGGATGACCATCTTTGCCGCCATACGCAAAAGAAAATCGCGCCGGATCAGAAAACCTGGACTGCGTGCCGTAGATCACCTCGCTTACGAGAGTCAATGACTGCAGCGTCCTTGGGCCAAGGCCCTGCAAGAGCAACAATGACTCAAAATCATGAGTTGGGAGCTCCTGTGCGAGTGCGAGCACGGTACCTAAGCGCTTCAGGTCTACATCTTTTTGCTTGACATCATGGTGGGCCGGTAAGCGGATCTTTCGGATTTCGGTGATCATCTTGTCGGGATTTTCCTGGCTGATATTTAGAATACCCGACCTCGCCTCCTCTGCTGACTGATGGGTGAGGTTCAGGATCTGTCCTTGGTTGCGTCCATAAATAAAGGTATGCGGTTCTTCAATGAAGCTTTGTAGCTCCTTCGAATGCCAATGGTAGCGACGGGCGTACCCTGTATTTCCGTTCATACCTTGCTGTACGACGGCCCATTCCCCTTCGTCACTTAGTATAAACGAATGCAAGTAGATCTGGAAACCATCCTGGATGGCGGTGTTGTCTACTTTGGCGGATAGTCGGCTGCTCTTGACCAATTTTTCGCCATCAAGCCCGGTTTTATCGGCAATAGCGATTAACTCTTGTGGTGTCTTGCGGGAGTGCTTTCCCCTGCCACCACAGATATAAATACCGAGGTCACTGGCAATAGGATTGATGGCGGTCTTCAATGCACCCATGACTGATGTGGTGATCCCTGAAGAGTGCCAGTCCATGCCTAACACACAACCCAAAGACTGAAACCATGCAGGGTCGCTCAGCCGCTTGATCACTTCGGACTTGCCATATTCAGTGATGATAGCTTCAATGATGGCACCACCAAGCTTAGACATGCGCTCGGCCAGCCACTTGGGTACGTGGCCATTGTGGAGAGGGAGATCTGCAAATCCTGATTTTTTCATGCTGTTAATGATTGTGTACTGTACTTGTCTTTGAGCGGGATCTTATCCATCCAATCTACTTCGATCATAGGATAACTGAAATCCTCTACTACTTTCCCTGTAACACGATAAAAACCCCGCCCTCGAAAGGGAAATC
>JAHCMJ010000190.1 GCA_019192485.1 Cyclobacteriaceae bacterium HetDA_MAG_MS6
GGATTGAGTTGGTTAGTATTGATATTGCTTCAGGCTTGCTTACTGACGGCCCTTGGCTATCAGGCAATGAAGCCATTTTGCAACCTAGCCATACGATCTCCTTTCAGCTCCCCAAGCTGGCATTTTTCCAACCACAACTAGCACCATTTGTAGGGCAGTGGCATGTGGTAGGTATCGGATTGGACTCGACTTTCATTGGTAATTGCAAGACGTCGTATTTTTTGACAGAGCCTAGGGACATCATTCAGAAAGTACAGATGCGTGAAAAGTTTATGCATAAGGGCGATGCGGGAAGACTACAACTTGTCGTGGGGAGCAAAGGCAAAATGGGTGCGGCAGTCCTGGCCACACGCGCGGCAATACGAGCTGGAGTAGGCCTACTTACCTCCCAGGTCCCTGGGTGCGGGGTGGATATTCTGCAAATCAGTTGCCCTGAGGCTATGGTGTACACAGATGACTCTAAGGAGTACATATCTTCCATTCAGATAGGTCCAGGGGTCACTAGCGTAGGTATTGGCCCGGGCTTGGGGACATCTAAGAAAACCAAAGGAGCACTCAGTACTTTTATCCAGCGATGGGAGGGAGGACCCTTGGTACTGGATGCCGATGCTTTGAATATTTTATCTGAAGAACCACTACTGCTCTCTGCGCTGCCTGTAGGCTCGATACTCACGCCACACCCAGGTGAGTTTCAGCGATTGGTCGGAGCCTGGAAAGATGATCAGGAAAAGCTGGAAAAGCTGGTCGGATTTTGTACTAAATATCAACTCAACGTAGTACTCAAAGGTGCTTACTCTGCAGTTTGTGATACCAAGGGCCAGGTGTTTTTTAATCCAACAGGTAATCCGGGTATGGCTACAGCGGGTAGCGGAGACGTTTTGCTAGGGCTGGTGAGCGGCCTGCTTGTGCAGGGGTATTTACCAGATGTAGCACTGAAATTGGCAGTGTTTTTGCATGGAAAAGCGGGAGATCTTGCTGTTCAGGAAAAAACAACTTTTGGATTGATTGCTTCCGATATGATTGAGGCAATTCCCTCTGCTTTTCGAACGCTGATCTCATAAACTGTTAAAAATCAATATTTTATAGGAATAATCCTAAATCAAAATATTGATAGTTTTAGCAGGGTTTTTCGTATTTAACCTATTTTAACGCTTGCAATGCACAAAAATTTTACTAACTTAATAGAACATTGGTATTTTTTTTGCGTACTTTGTACTTTAGATGCTTCACAATAAATGGATCATATTGACGTTTAGCCTGGCGCTCTCTTTCGGAGTAGCCGCGCAAGACCTGACTGAGAATCAGGTAGCGGAGAATAATATCTTCTCTACAGCGCTCAACCAGGTGAACATCATTGATCTATATCCTAACCCGGCTGTAGACTTTCTGGTCGTCGAGATTTCTAATCTCACGCTGGAGCATGTTGAGCTGGAGTTGCGTAGCATCATCGGCAATAAGATCATCATCCGGCCTGAGGAGCTAGGGCATGGCAAGTATCGCATCCCAGTGAAAGAACTCGCTTCCGGTTACTACTTCGTCGTCGTAAAAGATGATTTTGATCGGTTCAAGAAAGCCACCCGGTTTTTGAAAAACTAGTTCCGACATATCCATTCCATCATTTTAGCTTAATAAGTCCTGCTCTGAAAGGAGTTGATTTGACGTATCTATTCATCATACCTCATTGACTATCAAATCGTTTTGTGTTAGATTGTCTCGATGAAATGTAGCAAGCAGCATGTTGGCTATGTATTTTCAAATTCCGGATTAAAAATTTGAAAGGTAAATAACAGCACCAAGAGATGGTTACAAGTTAGTTATGCTCAATCAGCTTCCTATGAAGTTCATCAGTCAACTCCTACTTTTATCTCTCCCATTACTTGCGAGCGCACAATTAGAACAAACATGGATTGCAGTTGAATCAAGGCAAGTCACTACTGATTTTATTTCACCGATTGATGGAACAATCTTTGATTTTGGTAAAGATTCATTGCACATCAAGAATGTATTCTCCGATACAGCAATTGTCAAGAATTATGTACTAAGAAACAATCAAATAGCTGTGAACGATTCTGCATTCGCTGTAATCAAACATATTTCTAGTGACAGTTTGTTGCTTGAATTTGATGAATGGATGTTGTCAGTTTTCTATCCATTAGAACCTGTAATGGCTCCTGAAATTAACCGCCATGAACTTTTGGGATCCACTTGGACATTGGATTTTGAAGGATTTAAACAAAGCTGGAATTTCACCGACTCGCCTGCCGAACACTTTAAACATGACGAATCAAAGATTTGCGTAAGTAGAAACGCTGGCGAGTTTACAAATGGATCAACTGAATATTGGAATCTGACCAATTTTAAAAACAGATTTCTGCTCACTTTAACTATGGGACAGTTTGACAAGCAAATCTATCAAGTGGTTTCAACTAGCTCTGATACCTTCCTATTAAAACCAATTAGCAACTGGCTTATCGATGAAGTCCGGTTCTTCAAAGTTTCCTCTCTCCCACAAGTTGAATTCGAAAGGTTCTCAAAATCGCTGACAGCAAAGCATTGGAAAACAACGGAGATATTAAACAATAGTCCGACGACACGGATCGGAGATTTAAGTGAATCACAATTAGACTCTGTGGACATGGACAAGTTGAGTCTTTCAGGTGGAAGCTATGCTGCTTGGTTTGACACATTACTTATCACAAAGCAACAATTTTTCAGTAAACAAGTCTCCTATCAATTCAATGCTGACTTTACATATTGTATCTCCTTGTCTAACAATCAGTACGATTGTGGAACGTGGCAGCTACTTGAAGATGGGACAATTAAGCTAGACGAAGGTTGGGGCCATGAGCAATACATTACGATTGAGGAGATAACTGATACCAAACTAGTTCTTTCTAATTGCAATCAATTCTCGATTCAACCACAAAGTAACGATTATAATGTTATTTGCTACACGATTCAACTTGAGTGAAGAGCATAAGTAGACATTTAGAAAGTTCAGAGGCACGTGTTATATCTGGACGTTATATGCCAAATGCGCATGATTGAGGAAGAAACGAAATAAACAGAATATTTGCTTGACACTCCAATTAATAATCAGTTCATTGTAAATGAAGAACCTGATTAATACATGGATTGGCTTAAAACTTTATCACCTTTTATTGGAGTCGTTACTGGTTGGGGACTCGCGGAACTAAGCAAGTTCAGAGCCTCTAGAAAAGTCGACAGACAAAAAATAAATAAATTGATTTTTTTCTTCTTAGAAATTCGCTTTCAATTTAGCAGAGAGATTAGCCTTGAGAAAAGGTTAAGCCAGCTTTTTAATCACATCAATGAAAAACTCGGAGATAAACTTAAAGAGCATGATTACAGTATTAATTTGCTTTATCCTTCCATAAGGTCCATGTTTCAAGAACAGTTTTCGGATTCTGAAAAGCTGGACTATCTCAACACGAATATTGATGAAGCTATTCTTGAGTTATCAGAGATAATGCCTACACTGGCATACGATCTGAGTGAACAACATAACATTAAAGAAAGGCTATCATTTATGAGTAGATACCTTTCTGAGTATGAAACTGAACTCGCTCAAACTCCATTCAATTGGGATGATTGGATTCAGGGGAAATTCAATGATAGTATCGTTGATGAACTGGGTGATAGCTTAATTTATCTGGCAAAAATGTCCAGCAAGAAATTAAGCGAGGATGTAAAAGAGAGATTAGTCGATCAGGATCAAGAAATGACAGTTTCTCCCGAATTTGAAAAGTACTTAGAACAGTATTTTCAGAAAATACAAAAAGGAATCGAAAAAGATCCCACAATTAACTTCGAATGAGCTCTTCAATCGGCTTTTATAAACCTTTCGCAATCTTCATCAAAGTAAGAATCCTCCGGTTAGTCTTTCCATTCTCAATCATATACAGTTGAGTTCGACCGATATCACAGTAGAACGCGAGAGCCTTTTGATCGAAAGACTTCTCCTCTCTCAATTGCTTGATTCTGACTCCTAAATCGGCAAGATATTCGCTATAATACAGCTATCATGGAACCGGATAAATCGAAGACATAACAAATTGAAAAGCAACTGAATTTTCTTATTCGCTTCCTTGAACTGGTTGAAACCCCTCGATTCCGCAAGAACTTCGGATACATCTTATTCCACTACCTAATGACACATATCAAGCTTGACTCGGACAACGAAATATGAACAGACAATTCGAACATAAAATGACAGGCAAGGACTGAACAAGAAAATCAAGGAGTATGGTGACGTGATTGACTTAGGAATCTGGAATTGGAAAGCAAGGAATTAAATACAGGTAACAACTATCATATGTGACATTACTTAGTTATTTGGCCATTGACCAGTTTAGTCGTTTAAAATCTGCTACTGACCATAATATACATTCTACTTAATTTCTCGAACGCAGAAATATTTCAAGTCTTTTCCAAGTATTTTTTTAGATTAAATTCAATAAACCTGTCCCAAGTATTTGAACAGAAATCGTAACAAATAAAATCAGGCACTAGTCCTTCATGTCTGAATTGAATTTCGATTTCACCGTCATTTAACTTATTGATTGTCCATTTTAATTGAGTGCCAACCCATTCCTTCTCAACTCCATCAAGATCTCCAATAATCTGTTTAGAATCTATACACTCCCAAGTTATTTTTTTGCCGAGAACATATTCCACTACCTTAAACTGATACCAGGGTTCGCCCCAGGACATCTTAAATACATCTCCCAAATGTTGTACAGCCCTATCCTGATCACCCCACCAATCTCCAATTTTTGAAGAGAGTGCCTCGAAAGCAATTGTCTCTGAGGTCTTAGCCCTCAATTTGGTTGAATAACTCTTATTTTTCGGGTTCATCATAATATCTGATTGCAAATTAAAACTAGTTGCAAATATATATTACTAATTGCATATTGCAACTAGACTTCAGGAAATGACAATAAAAAAGTCCCAGATCCCTTTGCCCTGGAGGACTCCTCGGTAAGAAGACCTGCTCTATATTCATTTGAACTCATAATGCAACTAATAAGGGTATAATGACATAACGAAGTATTATATTAACAGACTTTTAATTCCAAGTATGTACCTCACACAATTTCCGGATATCCAATGGCTGCGAAAGAATGCCAAGGAAAACTTCCAGGGAGGGAGAGACTATCAGGGTAGGGCGCTATCATCTGCAGGTTGGCCTACTGTCATACTGAATACGAAATCTTCTGGCATCGAACGCGACAATATCGTTGGTCCGTTTAGTTTGTTTTTTAACCTGAGAGGTCTTTCTCGGGTGCGGCTAGACCGGAAATGGTTTCAGGTATCGGAGGGTTTCTATTGTATTTCCAATAAGGGACAATCGTATGATCTTCATATCCCTAAGGTTGATCAGGTGGAGACTTTAAACATCCATTTTGGACAGTCTCTTTTTTACGAGGTAGCGCAGCTAATCACCAAAGGTCATTCTTTTACACTTGATCAATCCTGCAATAGTTGTAATACCGTATTTGAGCTTTTACCCAAGACCATTCTTTTGTCTTCAGGTTTACGTGATAAGCTCCGTAAGCTTTATCGATATGGTCTGACAGCTGGAGAGGAATATTCGATTGATACAGAATACGAACTGACATCAACCCTCTTGGAGTACGTCCTGCTAGATGCAATGGAGCGATCCGGAAAATTGGACAATTTGAATTCGTCAAAGACCTCCACCAGAAAAGAACTTTTCAGGAGAATCAGTGTCGGTATAGAGTATATCCACGACAATCGATTAGTAGGACTGGACCTGGATAGCATAGCCGCCAGCTGTAGTCTGTCCAAGTTTCATATGATCCGAACTTTCAAAGAGATCTACGGACAGACACCCATCGAGTATATCACGCGACTCAGGTTGCAAAGGGCGTTGGAGCTATTACAAAATACAAAAAAGGACTTTGGTGACATTGCCTTTCAACTGGGGTTTTCCGAACGCTCCGCGTTTACCAGATTTGTGAAAAAAAGAACAGGAAAGACACCTTCTGGCGTCAGAAACTCAAATTAGCAATTTGGGTCAAATAGCTCCGGATCCTCTATATCTAAATTCACGAAAACGAATTTACATATGGTCGAGTTGAGTTTTTATATGCTGTCCGGAGCTGTAGTATTCATGCTTCTCTTTTTATTCAAGAGCTATTCCAAAGGTCAATTGTTATTGTCGTGGTTGGTAGTTATTTTCATTTGGGTATCCTACCTCGCTGTCCTGATACGTTCTGGTGTCTTGATGAATTTCGGGTTCCCACCGCGGGTTCCGTTGTTCATTGTGATTCCTGCAATTGCACTGATTATCGTAGGGGTTAATAGCAGATATGCCCAAAGATTCATGACCACCACACCACTACATGTACCCATATTGATGCAGTCGTTTAGGGTACTTGTTGAGTTGCTGATCTATGCTACTTACCTAAAAGGGGTTTTTCCATTGAGGGCCACATTTGAAGGCTTAAACTTTGACATACTGGTAGGTATTTCAGCGGTTTTCGTTGGTGTGGGAGTGTATCGTGGTCTCATCAAAGCGCAAGCCGTTGTTATTTGGAATATAGCTTCACTTGGTATCTTATTGGTAACTGTATACTCTTTTATCTCAACCTATTACTTCATGGATTTTGCCGAGGTAGGAGACAGTGCAAAGTTTGTTGAATTTCCCTATATACTGTTGGCGTCGGTGCTGCTGCCAGCTGCTATTTTTTTGCATGCTTTCTCTTTGAAGCAGACTATGGTCAGAAGCAGGAATCAAGGATAATTATTGTCTTATTTATGGGAGTCACATCAGTGCCCTGGGTATGCTAGCTGTACCCATAATATCTTGATATCCATATTGCTGGTTTCTCTGTTATAGTGGTGAACTCACTATGACAACAAGAAAGGAATTCATAAAAATGTGTGGATTGCTCGGATTGAGCGCTCCATTTTATCAGCTTTCAGCTTTAAGTCGCGGTAGCAAAAAGTCAAAATTTTATGGACATGTCATCATTGTCGGAGCAGGAGCTGCAGGATTATCAGCTGGTTATTTGCTAGAAAAGGAGGGGGTCGACTTTACGATCCTGGAGGCTAGTACATCTCTTGGTGGGAGGATGAAAACTGACAATGATTTTGCTGATTTCCCTATTCCCCTGGGAGCGGAGTGGATAACTTCTGACATGCTCAGTTTTGGCCAGCTTATTGATCATGAGGCGATCTCTGAAAAGATTGAAACTATCGGATATACGCAGAACGATGAATACGGAATATGGTCTACTGGTAAACTAATTCGAGGGAACCTTGGAGCACTGAACTACCGAAAGTTCTTCAATAATTCCTGGCTGGATTTCTTTCAGGAATTCATCATTCCGGCTATTGAGGGAAAAATTACTTTTCAAACCCCTGTCAAATCAATTGATTACTCGGACAGTAAGATCAAACTTAGTACGACACAATCTACTTATGAAGCGGATTATGTCATCTTGACGGTTCCGCCATCGATACTCCAAATGGAGAAAATCCTCTTTAGTCCGCCTCTACCGAGGTACAAACTTAAGGCCATTTCAAAGACTTTATTTTGGGACGGTTTCAAGGCCTTCATCGCATTCCAGGAAAAGTTTTATCCTGCTTTCGTTGATTTCATCATTCACCCGGAAACTGACGGACAGGTAGCTTATTATGATGCGTCTTTTGGTCAGTACAGTTCCAAAAATATACTCGGCTTGTTTTCTGTAGGAAATCCGGCACAGGTCTATTGCAAGTTGAGTAGCGATGACTTGAGAGACTATGTCCTCAAAGAATTAGATGAGATTTTTGACAATCAAGCCACCCCCAATTATATCAAGCATGTTTCGCAGAATTGGTCGAGTGAGCCGTTTATTCAGGGAGCTTATGTCAGCGACTTTGCAGACCCAGGTACAGTCTCGATGCTGCAGGAACCAGTCGAAAGTAAGTTGTTTTTTGCTGGTGACAGCTACACCGATGGGAACGATTGGGGAAACGTTCACAATGCCATAAACTCCGCAAGACAAAGTGTTAGTGAGATTTTGAAACTTACTGTCAATCATAGCAAATGAAAAAACACCTCTTCTTTTTCTTTTTACTTGGTACAGCTCAAGCACATGCTCAAAAAAGTAATATCGAAGACTTATGTAGAATTTGGTATCTGGATAAGTATTCTGATGACGAGGCTTACTATCATCCGCCTAAAAAAGAGGAAGGAGAATTTATTTCCTTCAAGGAGGACATGACCTATGAAGCAAAATCAGCAGGAGAAATGACTTCCGGTACTTGGATGCTCAATACCAATGGCAACTACATTGAGTTAAAAGATGCAGAGCTGAAAACGGAAAAAATTTACATCCATTTTGTTTCAAGGAGATCTTTGGTGGTCACCTATGATACGGATGCCTACAGAACATGGGAAGTTCACTATATCTCAGGCACCTAGATATATGAGATCATTCATCTGGTTGTTAATGCTGCTTTTTGCCTTCCATCAAATCCATTCCCAGGAAATGGTGTCATTAAAGTCTATTCCTTTCCCCATACAGTCAAATCAAGTCAATATCTTGGGAGTTTTCGATAATAGGCTAGAAAAGGACCTGGGACTTCACAAAAATCTGAGTGGAGAGCAAGTAAAGTTATATCTCAACAAAGGAGCCGCTCAAGCAATAAAAGCCTTCTATGGCCTTTCTCTGGATTCCTTAGCCGCTGATAGATCTTTTTATATCAGAATTGAGGCGCTTGATATTCAGGAGTCCAAAAGGAGAATGAATAGCGGGATCACAAGTGTAGGAAGAGCTCATGTAGAATTGGTTTTTCTGGAGATGGATAGCCACTCCGTCCGAGAGGTCTTTCGGATTCAACATAATGAAGATGAAGTTTTTGAAATAACGGATAGGCAAGGATTGTATGCCACACAT
>JAHCMJ010000020.1 GCA_019192485.1 Cyclobacteriaceae bacterium HetDA_MAG_MS6
TATTGGTGAAAAGTACCTTGAAGATCAAATTGTCTTGCATCTCTGGTGGCACCATACTTCAAGCTCCAGGTTTTGAAAAACAACTGATGATATAGTCCAATGAAATGATCCTGGTTGTAAAGGTTGCGTGTAGAACTACTGAAAGAGAATTGATTGTCGGAGATGCTAATACCTAGATCCATACCTACTGCCGACTGGGAAAAATTCTTTTTATAATTGGATACAAGGTATGCTCTCTTCTTATCTTGATGAAATATACCATTGAAGGAAGGAGATTTGAAATCAAAGGTGTATCGTTCGGTATTGCCGTAGGCAAAAACCCGTAAGGAGGATCGTTTTTTGGTGATCAGTCGAAAGTTCGCACCAAGGTCTTTACTGTTGAATTCTCTAACTCCGTTTAGGGCTTCACTATTTATCGCAGTCAATAATCCTGAGGGTTGGTAATTACCAAAGATGTCAATACTGGATTGGTCATTGACTCGTCTGCTCAATTGGATACCAAAAGAGGCAGGTGATATTGTTAGACTGGTTTGATTGGCTTTTACTTGCTGGCTATTCGTTCTCAGGGATACTACCCCAGAAGCGACGTTGCCAAACTCAAGTGGCGGATTACCTGGGAAGACAGTCACGTCCCTGATAATACCTGTACTGAAAATACTGAAGGTTCCGATACCATTGAGCTGAGAGAATCTGACGGCATCATACAGAGGTACATTGTTGATAAATATGCCCGTCTCGCCAGGAGGGCTACCTCTAAGGCTGATATTGGCAGATTCGTCAATGGTGGTGGAGGATGGCATAGCATTGACTGCGAGCAATGGATCAGCTTTTGCGCTTGGATTTCGATAGATATCCAGCTTTTTGATTTGCTTTAGGTTAAATTCTTCGGCTACAAGCCGGTCAGCTTTTACAGTCACTTGCGATAGGCTTAGCGCAGTGGGTCTAAGCTTTACGATCGAGTCTAGCACCATATCAGAGTAGGAAACAACCTGGCGGTGATATCCCACAAATGAGATGGTCAGTGAGTCCTCCGCCTCCAGGTCATGAGTAATTTCAAATGAGCCATCTAAAGCACTGATGACACCTAAGTCATTTGTGCCTGTAATCAAGATAGTTGCACCCGGAAGCCCGGAGCCATCAATGCTGTCAACAACTTTTCCGGAGATAGGTTGTGCATGGATGTATCCGGATACTGACCATATGGTAAGGATCAATCCGAGTCTCACTGCTGGAACAGTTTTGGAAGTAGTACTTTACTGACCCAGGCAAAATCCGGTTCGATTAGGAGTGCCTTTTCGTATACAGTTTTTGCTTTTTCAAGCTCATTGTTTTTCTGATAAGATAGACCAAGATGAGCTAGCGCGTCCAGGTACATCCAATTGTTAGATAGATGGATACTGTCCTTCTCAAATAATATCACAGACTTTTCGAATCCGCTAATAGCCTCAGTCACACTGCCGCCAAATGTTTCGGGAGTGTAGAGCTTCGAGTTGGCATAGAGTTTCCACACCAGTGGAGAATCAGATCCATGTTTGAGCGCTTTCTCCATTTGTCTTGTACTCTTGGGACCAAGGAACATGCCTTTCCAAGAGGAAAATCCTATTTTGAATCCATTGATAGACGAGAGTAAAGCGTAGGGTTCTGCGAAGTGCTTTTGGTCTTGGATGATAGCTTCAAAACCTTCGATTATCACATCTACATGTTCTTCAAATAAATCCTCATTTTTCTCGGCCATACATGCATTTAGAAGTCCGTACTGCATGAGCATTTGGTCGTACCTTTCTAGGTTGCTGTCTTTGCTCTTTTTATATACTTCCTGCCATCCTTCGATGTCGTTTGCTAGATAGGCGCGGTATTGCTTTTCATTTAGGTCCTCTTGCGCTAGCAACCTGGTTGCTGATAAGAAGATAATAATGGATAGAGATATTTTTTTCATTTGTAAACAAGTTTATTTTATAAACTATGTGTATAAAAAAATTAATGGATGTAACTCTTTAGTGCATTTATATATGCTTCGAAGGCTTGGATTCCAGTATTAGTGATTTTGCAGGTAGTAACTGGTTTTTTACCTTTAAATGCTTTTGTTACTTCAATGTATTCGGCGTTTGATAGCTTGTCTATCTGTACGCTGAGATTGCCCGCTGTCGCACCGGTTTTTTCCTTTAGATAGACAAACTCTGCTGACTCTACGCTGATCAGAATAGACATGACTGCCAATCTGAGTTGCGAGTGTAGCAGCGGATCAAGGTTTTGAAAATTAGCCATTCTTCTCTTTCATCTTCAGTAGATAACCAGGGACCAGGTAGCCTAGTGTGACGGCTAATGCGCCGATCAAAAACTGGTTGTCATCATTGAAGATCAATGCGAAAATACCTCCAAGCCAGATAATGAAACTACCGTAGATCGTCGGCAAGAACTTCAGTGCCTTTCCGGATACGAATGTAGCGCTACCAGAAATCAGCAAAATGAGACCTGTAAGATTATGAGACCCTACTTTAGACCCAAAGGCAATGAAAGCTACCAGGGGTATACTCATAGCCAGCCAAGTGTTGCCATATATGTAAGAGGTGTAGGTTTTGACCTTAGCATCTTTCTCTTGTCGATAGCCATACACGAAGCTGACAATGGCTGCCGGGATTGTAATGAGCCAAACTACGTACGGCGCATTAAAATCAATTTTGGCTAGGGTAAAATGACCGAGATAGGCAGTGAGGACTACCCAACCCCACATGAGAAATTGGAAGCTGCTGCCTCCAATCTGTTGCTTTGCTTGGTTGATCATATTGGATATGATTTCCAGGCTTTCTGCATTAGTTAGTCTGTCTTTCATATTGTAAATATAAAGTAGTTTATGATATAAACTCAATTTGTAAAAAAAAGTTGCCATTATTTTCATCAAACTTATCACCTTATCGTATAAGTTTGATGAAGTACATATCATTTACGCTGCATGTCAAAGAAATTGGGGGATAGTTCAACTGATCTTTCTCACCATAAAGAGCACTAGTGATAGTGATTAGGTTAATAGTGGGAGTACGAATCCTTGAGGTTCGGCTCCCTTTTTTTTGAGGTGCTGAAGTTAGATGAGGAATTTGTCAATGTATTCTCTGACACAACCTTCTCCACCTCTTAAGGATAAGACGTGATTTGCGATTTCCTTGATCGGAGGAACTGCGTCAGCAGGACAGGCAGTATGACCAACATGGTTCATGATTTCCAGATCATTGACATCGTCGCCGATGAATGCCACCTGGTCTAGACTGATTTCCAGCTCATGAATCCATTCATTGAGCACTTCTAACTTGGACCTTTGACCTGTGTAGTAGTATTTCATGCCTAGCATATTGGCTCTGGCATCGACCATCTGAGAAACTAGGCTATGGCTAATGATGCCTACTTCAATGCCAGCCTTCATTGCCATTCGAATGCCGATACCGTCGCGGGCGTTAAATTTTTTAAACTGCTTGCCATCTTCCATGATGTAGACACCTGCATCTGTCATGGTCCCATCCACATCGAGTACCAACAATTTGATGTTCTTCTCCATACTGGTTAGATGATAGTCCGACCAATGGCTGACGCAACAGGTCTTAGTGTTTTAAACATCGCCCTGAATTCATCAAAGTTGAGTTGCTGGGCCGGATCTGATTGGGCTTTTTCCGGATGTGGGTGACTCTCGATCAAAAGCCCCTCGACTCCCATCGCTACTGATGCCCTGGTGAGGTCAGCAATACCATACCTATGTCCTAAAGCATGACTGGGGTCGAGTACGATTGGCAGGTTGGTGTGTTCTTTGAGAAATGCTACCCCGCAAAGGTCATAGGTGAATCGGGTTTTGGTTTCAAAAGTTCTAATGCCTCTCTCGCAGAGCATAACATTTCTATTACCTTGAGAGAGAATAAATTCAGCTGCTTGAACAAATTCCTGTAGCGTACTGCCAAAGCCTCTTTTGAGTAATATAGGTTTGTTCGTTTGACCACATTTTCTCAGGATACTTTGGTCATACATAGCCTTAGCACCTATCTGGATGATGTCGGCGTGCTCTATGACCAGGTCCACATGAGTCGAATCTTTGACCTCCGTAATGATGTTGTAGCCGTACTCCTCCCTAATTTTGACCAACATCTCAAGTCCCTTTGCTCCAAGTCCCTGAAAGGTGTAGGGAGAGGTGCGTGGTTTAAAACATCCGGCTCTCAGGGTTTTTAGATTATATTCTCTTAGCAGTTCGGCTGAAGCCTTTATTTGCTCCCAAGATTCAATTGAACATGGCCCGGTGATCATCATTGTGTGGTTACTATTTCCTCCGATGACTTGATTGCCTATTTGAATTTCTCTCAGTGTCTTTTGATAGTTCCGACTAGCGAGTTGTATATCGGATTCCATCGGGAAAAACGCATCAGTAAAATCAGTCAGTAATTGGGGTAGTTCTTTGACTTTTGAGCTCGTGACGAGGATATGCTGATCTTCCTGTTTGAAAAGAATAGCCGCATGGGATTGTGCAAGGTCCTTGGCTTGTGATGCGTTCACACTTGCTTTGAGGTGTATGATCATGACTCACTTCGGATTAGGTGGATGAATGATATTGCGCCGGTCAAGTGGTTATCACCATTCACAACTGGCACATATGATAGTAAAAAGTCTTTTGAACCAATAAGTTTTAGCAATTCGGAGATATTTGCATCCTCTCGGATTGTTACTGGATTTGCGTTGATGATATCCTTTGATTGTAAAGCATTAAAGTTCTCCAGGTGTTTTAGCAAACCACGCCTCATATCAGCATTGCTGCTGATTCCAGCTAAAGAACCATCCGGGTTTTGCAGAAGTGTAAAACCTAATTTGTATTTTTCTATGTGCTTGAAGATGGTTTTTACCTCTGCGTCATGCGGCAGAACAGGAGCATCTTCCAGGTCAATTTTAAAATCTTTGACCAAGTAGTTTGAATGGATTACCGATGACTTGAGATGCAACATAGCCTCGCTGATTGATTGGTGATTGACCAGATATGATCCGGATACTATAGTCTGCACGCCTAGCATCCGCAGAATAAAACCAATTTCATCATTTACTCCGCCATCCACATGGATGGACTTTCCCGGGAAAGCGTTTCGGAATTTCCGGATTTTCCCAAAACTTTCTGATCCGAACTGACCACCGCTTATACCTGGGGTGGTAGTCATGATCAATACAAAATCACATATTTCCTGGTAATCTTGAAATACCTCAATTGGGGTCCCTGATGTAAGTGCTAAACCAAATTTGGTATTGACACGATCGGGAATAGTAAATTCTTCTTTAAGGTTTTCATATTGAAAAGTGACGTACTCTACTTCATGCTTGATAATGTCATCTATGTATCGGTCTGGTCGTTCAGAAATGATATGAAGGTCAATTGGTGTCTTGCTGATACTTTTGATTCTGGCGATATCTGCGAAGACTTCATAGTCATCGAGGCAATCCAGATGAAAAAAGTCAATTTGACAACGATCCAGGTATAATACCAATTCTTCGAGTTGACGATCGTTACTGGAATAAAGCGAAGCGGAAATCTTCATGCAAGACTGAATCTATCAAGCGCGGCAAATATAGTGATTTTGGTATGTCTCCGATGATTCTAAATACCTTTGCTAGAGCCGTGCCGTTTCAATCGTAATCGGAGCAAAATTGCCTGGTCACTTTATGGGAAAAGTCGACTTTTTCTCCTAATTTTAATAAGAAGTTAATATAACTTTTGATGAGAAGAGTCGTAATGTCTTAAGAAGGAAATTACATCCTCTTCATATCATATTGGTTTAGTAATTAAGGGAATCTACACACTGGGTTCCCTTCTTTTTTGTCTAATTTTCGCCTTAAAAATACTGAAGCCTTATTCCTAATGAGTTCACTTTCCATTCCATTCACACTGAGCGGCAAAATGGACAATGCGCCACTTGTCTTTTTTAGGATGTGTTATGGGTTTTTAGTAGCGGCCGAGTGTTGGGGAGCAATTCTAACTGGGTGGGTTAAGAGAGCATTTATTATTCCTCAATATACTTTCCATTTTATTGGGTTAGACTGGCTACAACCACTTCCGGGGGATGGTATGTATTATTATTTCATCATCATGGGACTTACTGGTATTTTGATGATGCTAGGTCTTTTCTACAGATATGCTGCCTTCACCTTTTTTTTGATGTGGACAGGGGTTTATCTCATGCAAAAGACCAATTACAACAACCATTATTATCTGCTGGTCCTGCTAAGCGCGATTATGGCTATCATGCCAGCTCATAAGGCTAACTCGCTAGATGTGAAGTTTGGATTCGTGCAGAAAGATTTGAGGTGTTACGGCGTGTATATCTGGTTTTTCATCCTACAGGTCTTGATTGTATACGTGTACGCTAGTATCAATAAGATCAACCCTGACTGGCTGGCTGCCAGACCAGTGGATCGGTGGTTTGTTGGTAAAGCACATTATCCTGTGGTAGGTCCGATCCTGAGCCAGGATTGGTTTCCTTATTTTGTAGCCTGGGGAGGGATCATCTATGATGGACTTATTGTATTCCTTTTTTTGGATAAGCGAACAAGAACACTAGGTTTTGGCCTCTCGATATTTTTTAACTTGTTCAATAGCATTGTCTTCCAGATAGGCATTTTTCCTTACCTTATGATTGCTTTTTCTGCTTTCTTTTACTCTGGGGAGACTATCAGAAGAAGGTTTTTGCGCAAACGTTCAGAAGTGGCACATCAGGAGGGATCGTTGCCTTCATATGTATACCTAGGTTTTGCCATGTATTTTCTGGTACAGATTTTATTGCCTCTTCGTCATCACTTATTCCCAGGTGATGTCACTTGGACAGAGGAGGGACACCGAATGTCCTGGCGAATGATGTTGAGACAGAAATCTGGATTTCAAAAATTCTTAGTAGAACATGAAGATGGCTCTGTAGACAAGGTGAATCCTTCAGAATACCTAACCTCGAAGCAAATGCGAAAAGTAGCGGTATTGCCCGACATGACATGGCAGTTTGCTCAGATATTGAAACAGGAATATGCTGAAAGGGGGGAGACAGTAAAAGTCTTTGTAGAGGGGAAGGTATCTGTCAATGGCAGTCCTTTCCATCAATTGATTGATCCTGATGTCGATCTGGCCGGCGTCAGCTGGAACCGATTTAGTCATGCGGAATGGATCACCCCACCAAATGAAGATGATGACAAAGACAATTGACCTTAGAAGTGATACGGTAACTAAACCTACTCCGGGAATGCTACAAGCCATGTCCGAAGCGGAAGTTGGGGACGATGTCTTCGATGCCGACCCCACAGTTAATGCTTTGCAGGAGAAGTTGGCAGAAATGTTCGGTAAGGAATCAGCCTTGTACTGCCCATCAGGCACCATGACCAATCAGATTGCTTTGCGCATATCCACTCGGCCTCAGGACGAGGTGATTTGTGACAAGAGGTCCCATATCTACTTGTATGAGGGTGGAGGTATCGCTTACAATTCCATGCTTTCTCCAAAACTGCTGGATGGTGATCGAGGGAGAATTACAGCTTCTATGGTCAAGGAAAATATCAATCCTGATGATATACACTTCCCGAGGACAAGTCTTGTAAGCTTAGAAAACACCATGAATAAGGGTGGTGGTAGTATATACAGTTTAAAAGACCTCAAGGACATCAGGTCAATTTGCGATGATCATGGACTGAGGATGCATCTGGATGGAGCCAGATTGTTTAATGCGCTTGTAGAAACAGGTGACTCACCCCGTGACTATGGCAAGCTTTTCGACACCATATCCATATGCTTTTCAAAAGGGCTTGGAGCGCCAGTAGGCTCAGTTCTACTCTCCTCTAAGAAGAAAATCAAGGAAGCCAAGCGTGTGCGAAAAGTTTTTGGAGGAGGAATGCGCCAAGCTGGATACCTGGCTGCAGCGTGTATTTATGCTTTGGATCATCATATAGACAGGTTGGCTGAAGACCACCGGAGAGCACAGATTTTGGGAGAGGTATCGAGAGAGTTATCGTTTGTTCGGCAGGTCTACCCTGTAGATACCAATATTGTTATTTTGGATCTGGCTGATAAGTCAGAGTCATGGCTGCTATCGGAACTCGAAAAGTATCATATACTTGCCGTGCCATTTGGTAGAAGACTCGTGCGATTCGTGACACACCTTAACTTTGATGATGAAGATTTACAGCAGACCATTGAAGCACTTCGGGAGATAGGCTGATTTTGGATTGTAATAAAATCTTCTGATCTTCGGTTAGATGCAAAGACTCTCATTTATCATTTTTGTATTTCTGGTACTTACCGGTTGTGGATCCAAGTATCTTCAAGAGTTAGAGGTAGAAAGACTAGAATTACTTAGCCAGGTGGAGTACAATCAAAATTTACTTGAAGCGATAGAAGCGGAGGTGGGAGTTTTACGGAAAGAACGTAACCGTCAGCGAACGCTGGAAAGTGAAACCAACGACGAGCTGGAACGCACTAAAAAAGAAAGTCTATGAGGATATGCGCAACCGCCCTGTTACTGCTATCGATGGCCTCTTGCAATCAGCAGAAAATTGCTGAACTAGAGCAGGAAAACGCCAAGCTGAGACCACAACTAAAGGAAACGCTGGTACTTGCCGAGAAGCAAAGGCAAGAGGCTGAGCACTTGGCTGCGGAGGCCATTACGCTAATGGAACAAGCAAAAGAGGCCGAAATGAAACTGGAGAAGCTATTGGCCAGGTGTCAATAGGTAATTTGGTGAAAATCGGAGTCTAACAATTCGGGTCATATCAAAGAGATTCCATTCAGGTCCGTCGTCAGTATTTCTGACATCACGTCAAAGTAGGGTCTGATAGCCTGAAAAATCTTACTCACCTTTACCTCAGGTTCATGACCCATAAGCTCTTGATCATCTAAGTTGTGATTGAAGTAAAACTGCTTGTATCTCAATAGATCAATATTAGGATCATCTTTTTGAAATCCCTTTGGAGCACTTTTCACTTGTTCACCAAGCATATCGCCAAAAACTTGTTTGAAAGATGTATCGTCGATGATGGCTCGGAATGCTGAAGCATCCTGACTGAGGTGCTTTCTGATATGCACTAAGTCTTGGGGGCTGGGGCCGAAAAACCCCCCAGCCAAATAGCTGTTACCAGGTTCAAGATGAAAATAATACCCACCGCGTAGCGCTTTTGTTGCTCTGCCAAAGCTTCCGCTCCAACCATTTTTATATGGAGTTTTGTCCTTAGCAAAGCGCGTGTCTCGATAAATGCGAAAGACCTTGGTTCGGCTGTCATCGATGTTGTCATGCCTTTTCATCTGTTCTGCCAACCTCGAAGAAAATCGCTTGACCTCTTCTAATGAGGCTTGGTAGGAATCCTTGTTGGCAGTGAACCATTCTCTGTTGTTGTTTTTAGCTAATGCTTTAAGAAATCCGAATGTGTCCCGCATATGACTATTTGAAGTTGATTGAAACATTTCTTATTTTCAAGTGGTTTAAAAATATGGAATATTTCGACTTCCGAAGTATTTTTGAAAATTATTTTAGTCATGTCTAGAGAAGAGAATTTAAAGGTGGCGCGTTTTATTGCAGGCATGCAAAACCTTATCCTTGGGATGCAGCAAGTGGATAACTCTTGCATGGAGGCTTTTGGTAGTGCCGTTGCAAAAAGGGATTTTGGATTTTTGATCAAGCTTGGTAGCGTGGGTAAGATGATCATGAGAGAGGTAGCGGAGTTTCTTCAGGTACCAATGAGTACCGCGACGGGGATCATTGATAAACTTATCGAATGCGGTTTTGTGGAGAGAGATTACTCTAAAGAGGATAGACGAATTGTGCTGATCGAACTTAGCACCGAAGGCAAGCGGATATATGATATGCTTCAGGAAAAGCTTTATGAATTCGGCGAATTGATTTTGCAAGATTTTTCCGGCAAGGACAAGGAATCTTTTATCGGCTTCATAGAAAAAGCCGTAGCCACCGCCGAGTCCGAAGTAGAAGAGAGAGCGGTTTAGCTCTATTTTTTTAGCTTATAACTTCTCATAATCAGCAAACCTCTTCCTCAAGGACGGTGGTTGTGCTTTGACTTGCGTGGACGAAGCCCATCACGAACCAAAGTAGCTATTCATCCGGAGGAAATGTGGACATATCAATAGTACCTCCCGGTCATATCAATAAGAAGACCAAGGCTCTTAATCATAAAGAGGTTGTTTGGATCCGAATGATTTGGGATTTGTAGATACCAGGTTAAAAGGGACTAATAAGGCCCTTTAGGAGTAAGCAACGTCAGTTTTCAAGTACACTTGAACGACAGTATCAAGACTTACTCTTTGAGCGTACTTTCGTGAATAAGGAAGCATTTCAGTACATGATCAGGCCAGTCATGACACATCCCGAAATCAAAGAAATCTTCTGTTTTGAAGATTGCGCAACCCCTTTAAACAATTCGAAAATTTATTTCAAAAACCGAAATATTTTGTAACCAAAATATTTGATATCCGTCTTTAGAATATATTTCGAATATCGTAATATATGATTTAGGAATAAAACGAAACGGAAAATACTCGAAACTAGAATTAACCACACCCAATGAAAAAACTAATTGACATGTTTAGAAAAAGCTCAGGGAGATTTGGTACTAACTGGGGTAAAGCAGTAGTCAGGTATCGATGGCCTGTATTTCTGATAACACTGCTGATAGCATTGGCAGCTGGATTTGGAGGCCAGTTTGTCAAATTCAATAGTGACTATCACGTCTTTTTTAGCGAAGACAATCCGCAACTATTGGCTTATGATGCCCTGCAAAATAAATATACGAAGGACGACAATGTTTTCCTGGTCATAGAATCCAGGGATGGGGATCTTTTTACGCCTCATAATATTGCTGCCATCGAAAAACTAACAAAGGAGTCCTGGCAAACACCATATTCCAGTAGAGTTGATGCCATCACCAACTTCCAATATACACGAGCTGTTGAGGACGACTTGTACGTTGATGATCTGATCGCTGGGGCTGAAAACAAGTCATTAAAAGAACTAAATGAGCTAAAGGGTATCGCTACAAATGATTCAAGGATCGTCAAACGACTGATCAATGAAGAGGGACAGGTTACTGCCATCAACATTACAGTGAGACTACCAGATCAAGACAATGGAGAAAACGCTGAGATTGTACAGCATGTCCGTCAGTTGGTATCTGATTTCGAATCAGAAAACCCTAACCTAAAGACTCATTTGTCTGGGATGGTCATGATGAATGCAGCATTTTTTGATGCTGCTCAAGGGGATGCTAGTACACTTACGCCGCTCATGTTCCTTATCGTGATCTTGACAATATTATTGACGACCAGGACGATCAGTGGCACATTTGCTACACTTATAGTCATTATATTTTCTATTATGACAGCTATGGGAATAGGCGGATGGCTGGGGATACAATTGACTCCGCCTTCTGCCTCCTTTATCAATATTATCATGACGCTAGCTGTTGCTGATAGTATTCACGTACTGATCACTTTTATTCAGTCCATGAGAAAAGGGCTTTCGAAGCATGAGGCTATTATAGAAAGCTTGCGAGTCAATTTCATGCCCGTTTTTATAACAAGTCTTACGACAGTGATTGGCTTCCTTTCGATGAATTTTTCCGATTCTCCTCCGTTTCGAGACTTGGGTAATCTTACATCAATTGGAATGACGGCGGCATTCTTGTATTCAGTATTGACGCTGCCAGCGCTGATCTCGATTCTACCAGTTCGTATCAAGAAGCGTGAGCCTAAGGCTGGGAAACTACCCTTCCTGGAGCGTTTGGCAGAGTTCGTCATCACACGTAAGACCGTGGTTTTGGCAGGAAGTATTGCATTCATCTTAGTGTCTTCTGTGTGGGTCGTTCGCAATGAACTCAATGATGAGTTTATCAAATACTTCAGCTCTGATGTGCCCTTCAGGCAAGATACGGACTACATCAGTGAAAACCTGACTGGCATTTACACAGTTGAGTTTTCTGTTGGTGCGGGAGAAGCCGGGGGGATCAATAATCCTGATTACCTGGTAAAGCTTGAGGCCTTCGAAGCGTATTTATATACCAATCCCGAAGTTATTCATGTAAATGCATTCACCGAAGTAATGAAACAGGTCAACAAGTCCATGCATGGAGATGACCTGACTTACTACAAAATACCTCAATCACGTGAGGAAGCAGCGCAGTATCTACTGCTCTACGAAATGTCCTTGCCTTTTGGATTGGATCTGAACAATCAAATCAACGTGGACAAATCAGAGACCAGGGTGATTGTGACCATGGAAAATATCTCCACACAGGAAATGTTGGCTTTGAGTGATCGCGCAAGCAATTGGTTAGAGGCCAATACACCGGCGTATATGCATGCCGAAGGTGTCAGTAGTACGATGATGTTTGCTCATCTCTCTGAGCGACAGATCAAGAGTATGATTGCTGGTACTGTTATGGCTTTGATCCTTATATCCATCGTCTTGGGGGTGGCTATTCGCAGCACCAAGTTCGGTTTTATCAGCTTGATCCCGAACATTATTCCTGTGGTCGTCGGGCTAGGACTGTGGGGGCTACTTTATGGCTATATCAACACTGGTATCTCTATCGTATTCGGTATGACGCTAGGTATCATTGTGGATGATACGGTGCACTTCCTTTCCAAGTATTTACGTGCTCGTAGAGAACTAGGTAAATCTCCTCAGGATGCTGTTCGTTATGCTTTCTCCACAGTTGGTCAGGCATTACTGGTGACCACTTTCGTATTGATCGCAGGGTTTCTGGTCATAGCACAATCGGATTTCGGGCTCAATTCTGACATGGCCAAGATTACCGTTCTCATCATAGGATTGGCTCTGGTACTAGACTTTCTACTATTACCGGCGCTGCTCTTGTCTTTTCCTACCAAGCGCGAACAAGACGAAGTTGTCATACAAGAGGAAGGGGATGCTACTGATGCCCAGATTTTGACTGCCTAATCACTTAACTAAAACTACTGAAAACACAAAATCACAATAGAATGAAAAATCTAATTATAGCATTATCAATTGCATTTAGCCTCTCGGCTCTTGCCCAATCGGCAGAGCAAAAAGGATTGGACGTAGCAAAAAAAGCTGACCTGGTTGACCAAGGTTTCGAGAGCTCCAGTGTAAAACTCACTATGGTTCTAACCAACAAGCAAGGTCAGGAGAGTACCAGATACCTGGAAACGAAAACCTTGGAATTGACAGAGGATGGGGATAAATCTCTGATCGTATTCAACAGCCCGAAAGATGTAGAGGGTACTGCGACATTGACGTTTACCCATAAGGTCGGATCAGATGATCAGTGGCTGTATTTACCTGCATTGAAAAGGGTAAAGCGCATATCTTCTTCTAACAAGTCCGGACCTTTTATGGGTAGTGAATTTGCTTATGAGGACCTGTCCTCGCAAGAAGTAGAAAAGTACAATTATAAGTACATCGAGCTCAAGGATGGCAATCACGTAGTCGAGCGGTATCCCCTGGACCCAAAATCTGGCTATACCAAACAAGTAGTATACTGGAATACTGATAATCTTCGAATAGAGAAGACCGACTTTTACGATCGAAAAGGAGCACTGCTAAAAACATTGGTCTACCAGGACTACAATCTGTATTTGGGTAAGCACTGGAGAGCTAACACATTTTTGATGGAAAATCACCAGACCGGCAAGAAGACCAAATTGATATTCAAGGACTATGATTTCAAAATTGGTCTGAGTGACAATGACTTTTCCCAGAACAGTCTGGTCAGAGCTGGTAGATGAAGAAAAATGATGCGTGAAGTAGGCCGAGACTACCAGCTGCTGCTGGCCGGTCTCAGCTTGCTTTGAGTCAAAATCTCAAGGAGAATGAAGTACTTGAAGTATATGCTTGCTGCAGTTGCTGTGATCTTTGCCTCACACGGACATGCACAAGAGGACCAATACACTGATTTTAAAGCAGAAGTCAATGCCGATTATCGAGTCTTTTTCAATGAAGGCCTTTATGATGAACAACGTCAGCACTACTTATCCATAGCCTTTAAGCCTGAGTTTGTCCAGGAATGGCAAAAAGGAAGATACTCCTTGAAATTTACAGGTTTTGGAAGAATAGATCAGTATGACAAACGTCGTACGCACTTTGATATCCGTGAGCTTTACTGGCAAATGGTAGCTGGGAATAGTGAATTGTCAGTGGGGATCAAAAAGATTTTTTGGGGTGTGACTGAATCTGCTCACCTGGTGGACATCATCAATCAGACAGATGTGGTCGAGAGCTTTGATGGTGAGGAAAAACTGGGTCAACCGATGGTACATTACTCTCATTTGACCCAAATAGGTACGTTTGATTTTTTCCTTATGCCCTATTTCAGAACACAGGTTTTCCCTGGGAGAAAGGGTAGGTTGAGAACACCTTTTATTCTAGACGGGGGGAATTTCGAATTTGAAAGTACAGCAGAAGAATATCGTATGGATGTTGCAGCCCGGTACTCGACATACTTTGGTCCTTTTGATCTGGGTATTTCGCACTTCTTTGGGACGGGACGCGATCCCATTATTTCGGACCTTGAGACTTTTGAACCTATTTATGGTGTCATTCATCAGACTGGGATCGATTTGCAGGCCACGACCGGACCTATGCTATGGAAGTTTGAGGCGATATCCAGGAGAAATGACCTTCAAGATATGATGGCAGCGGTAGCGGGGTTTGAGTATACATTCGGTAATGTGGGGAACTCCGGTATAGACATAGGAGTGCTCGGAGAATACTTGTATGACGATCGGGGTCAGCTGGCTATTAGCAGCCTGCAAAAAGATCTATTTGTAGGTTCCCGGTTAGCTTTCAATGATATCCAGGACACACAATTTCTCTTTGGCGGCATCTTTGATTTGGAGTACGATACCAAGATATTCTCCGTGGAGTCCAGCCGTCGTTTTGGGCAGTCCTGGACTGTTGATGTGGAGGCCAGAATATTTGGTGAGGTAAGTGAGGAGGAGTTTGTTTATCTCTTTCGAGATGATGATTTCGTCCAGCTTTCAGTTTCCAAATTCTTTTGAGTTTTTGATATAGGTTAGATGAGTAAGAGAGGGTCCGGTCGGGGTCCTCTCTTTTTTTACTACAAAAGCAACGGGATTCATTAGATTTGTTTTCAACAACAATCAAATAACAGCATGAAAAGAATTACATTTTTATCGTGTATTCTCCTTGTAAGCGCGGTAGCTTATGGCCAGGGTTTTAAAGTTGGCTTGAAAGGTGGACTCAACTTCCCCTCAGCAGAAGCACTAGGCTTACAGGATGGTATCCAAACCTCAGATCTCTCTGGCAACGCGGGCTATCACATTGGCGCGTTTGCTCGCCTTAAGTTTAGCAAGTTTGCTATTCAACCAGAAGTATTGTACTCTTTCCAAAGTGTAGACTTTTCTCTCAATGTTCCTACTCCGGGTGGTTCTGCAACAGATATCAAGCAAAAAATATCCTATTTAACTGTACCGGTTATGGCGAGGATTTATATTTTATCAGGTTTGAACCTGCAGATAGGTCCGCAATTTGGATTTTTACTAACGGGAGATGTAGAATCTAATGACAATGACCTGGACGGCTCAGATCTCAAGGATGAGCTTAGTGCTTCCGATATCTCACTTGGTGTTGGCGCAGGACTTGACTTGCCTTTTGGCCTGGATGTCCACGCCAGGTACAATATTGGTTTGAAAGATGTCAATGATACTGCCGATGCGGAGGAGGCCAAGAACTCAGTTTTTCAGGTATCTGTGGGATTCTCGATTTTCGGGTTGGGGGATTGATAGAAACATATTTAAAAAACATCATATGTGTGATTGAATTACATAGAGTTATTGTTTAAATTACATCTTACCTTTCAGGACCAGATTTGATCGGGGAGAATAGATACCATTCAATTGGTATCATTGTGTTTACAGACTCCATACAATTCAGCAACATAAGAAATCAAAAGCAAGTCTATCTTGGATGGACTTGCTTTTTCCTTTGTAGGAAAGTTTGAATCCATCGATGCCGTTGTTTATTAGATCTATTCAACCAAGTTAAAATAGAAATGGAAAACAATTCGAAGGCGATGCCCACAATCCTATATGTCGACGATGACCGACATAATTTACTGACGCTCAAAGCCGTGTTTCGTAGAGAATACAATGTTGAAACAGCTCTTTCTGGAGCGGAAGGTCTGGAGATTCTGGCTTCGAAATCGATTGACTTAATCATTACTGATGAAAAGATGCCAAATATGCGTGGTAGTGATTTCTTAAAGGAAGTCTTTGGTAAATTTTCATTTCTACCCGCGATTATCATTACTGGGTGCCTTGACCAACTTCAGGAAACCCCAGGTGGGCTGCTGAAGGATGTGGTGCAGCTAGGTAAACCCTGGGATGGTGATGAGCTGCATCATATCATTGAGGAATTGCTAGCCAAGTCTGTTACAAGTTATTCTTAAGTCCTTTTAAGTCGAAGTTGTATTTTCTCACTTTCTAGCTCTCTCAGAGCGTCTTTTCCAACCCATCTAGACGCCTTATTTGTGCGTTCAGCTAGTATGCCAGCCAATTGGATAGCTTCTATATTCAGCTTCAAGCTTCTTTTACCCACCTGTCGTAGGAGCCAGTTGACAGCTTTCAAGACAAAGTTTCTTTCATCATCAGCGTATTTATTCACGTAGTTAAGGAAAGGCAGTATTTTTTCGTCCTCAGCTCCTTTGTCATGTAGCGCCAGGGTCGTCATCATCACAAGTCCACACCTCCTGACATACTCAGGCTGACGATTAGCAAGTTCCTCAGCTTTTTCGTAGGCGAAAGGAGTTTTCCGAAAAAGGAAGGTACAAGCGTGATCACAGATATCCCAAGAGTAAAAATCGTGAGCCCAACTATCCAATTGTCTCGGCGTGAGTAGCCTATGATCAGCTAAGAGTACGGCAAGAAGTTTGGCTTCATGAGTCGAATAATGCCAAAGGTCCAGGGCAAGCGCATGGTTAATTCCAATGCGTTTAGCTACAAGTTTGATGTCAGGGCTTTTGACACCCAGGGCATGTGGAGCTTGTATGGCATACCTGGCCAAATTACTTGCGTGTGTGGGACTGGAATATGCTTGGAGCAGTGAAATGGCCTGATCGGATGTCATTAGATAGGGTTGATTAGGCCTAAAGTTCTACAAAAAAATCTTCAAATAGTGAAAAATACACGTAAGTGCTAAGGGTTGGTTTGACTATTTTTGCTGGCCTAGCTACGGAAAAATTGGTTTATAAAAAGGATGATCCTTGCCTTAATTAAGTTTTTTGGAGGAAAACTCGATAAGCGCAATCGATGGGACTATGTGAGAAAGATTCTCTATACACGCTTTGTCATAGCCGCATTGGTTACCTGCATCATTTATGGGGTGTTTTATCTGACCATAGATCAGAGACACATTGCCCTATTCATGGCCGGCTTGTTTGTTGGATTTACTATTCTCTTTTGGTCATTGTTCCGGACTAGGCACATGTTGACCGTATTTCGCCTGTCCATTCTGTTGTCGTACATCGGCTTTATGTACAATATCAGTATCACCGGAGGGATACATTCTTCTACAGTACCGCAGTTGGCCATAGTTCCTGGACTATCACTTTTCTATTCTGTCAAAGTAGATATTTATAGTTTTCTTTCACTGACCGTATTGAGCCTCCTTGGTTTTATAGCAATAGATTTGGCTGGTATAGACCTTCCAAGTGTTATAGCCAACAAGGATATGCTGCTTTTTGATGCCATCAGTCATGTCTATATCTATACGTCTGTCATCTATTTTATTGTGGTTTTCAGATCGGAAGTGGTCAGATCTAATAAGAGTTTGAAGAAGTCTTTGGCCAAGCAGAAGGAAACCACCCAGATGCTCATCCAGACAGAAAAGCTGGCATCAATTGGTCAACTAACCGCTGGGATTGCTCATGAAATTAACAATCCCGTCAACTTCCTTCAGGCAGGTGCGATCCAACTGGATCGGGGGGTAAAGGATATATTAGAGATCGAGAAGAGGAGAGAGCTTGGAGATCAGAATATTCGAAAAGCAATGGAGGTCGGTGACATCGAAGAATTGACAGAAGCCATAGGTGCCAATAGGAGGGAGATGGATCGAGTGAAACGAGATATGGAATTTGATTACGTGAGAAAAGAAGTCAAAGAGCTATTGGCTTCGATCAAGCATGGGGCCAGGCGAACATCAGAAATAGTTAGAGGGCTTAGTAATTACTCGCGGATGAGCGATTCTGTTTTCAAGCCTTTTGATATCAAGGAGACCATCGAAAGTACGGTGACACTACTGCTCAACGCAAGAAAAGATAACGTTAAAATCACCAAACGCTATGAGGACACTCCCCTCGTTCAGGGCAATGCCAGCAAAATTGGCCAAGTAGTCATGAACCTGATAACCAATGCTGTACAAGCCATGTCTGGAGAGGGCGAGATGACTATTGGCACTAAATATCTAGCGAATGGCAAAATGGTCGAAGTTTCGGTGAGAGACACTGGAGATGGTATTCATAAAAAAGATCAATCCGCTATATTTGATCCTTTCTTTACAACCAAAGAAGTTGGAGAAGGTACTGGGCTTGGGTTGTCCATTGCTAAGGGAATTATTGAAGAGCATGAGGGGAAACTTTATTTTGAAACCAAACAAAAAGAGGGAACAGTTTTTTATATTGAACTACCAATCGCTGATAAGGTCATAATAAATTGAAGAATTCTGGTGATTTATATCGAGTGCTTTATGTAGATGACGAGTTTTATAACTTGGTCACCTTCAAAGCGGTATTCCGGAAAAAATTTGATATTCTTACTGCATCGAGCGGTGAGGAAGCATTACCACTATTGGGTGAGCGTAAGATAGATTTGGTCATCACGGACTTTAAAATGCCGAAGATGACTGGCCTTGAGCTACTCAAAAAGGTAAAAGAAAAGTACCCGGGCATTCCTGGTATTGTGCTTACGGGCTACGTCGATTCCGTGGTAAAATCTAAAAAAAGACCCGATACCCTGGTGCAAGTAGTTTCTAAACCCTGGGAGGAAGATAACCTAGCTGGAGTAATCCGCAACGCGCTGAAATCCGCCTCATAAGCGGCCACACCTTCTATTTAAACATTGGAAACGGTTTCCGGGGGTGGCTAAATGCGTAAGTGATTGCCTTCCTAAACATCATTCGACTAAATTTGTGACGAGGGTACTTTCGCTCAATATAGTTGATCATGCTCCTTGGTAGGTTAAATGTTAACAAGCCAGCAGTTAGATCGATGAGGTCAGCTTTACGAAAAGCCTCAGCTTCGATGTTGCCTTTGATTCGCTTTAGGCTATGATGGCTTGATATCATAAAGTCTATCTCATCTTCCAGAAAAGGGAGCTTCCTGTCGCTTGCATAGTGCTTGGCTAGCTTAGAGGAGCCAGACAGGTAATCCATTGTGGAACTGTACCAAATATCCAGGTCATGAAATGCAGCGACAAGAGCCAATTTTTGATTTTCACGCATTAATAGCAAGATACATGCATAGCTATATACCCGACATGCATGATTGCGATATGCTTGGAAGTCCGATCCGAGAACTTTGCGAAAAGGATTGAGCATGGCATCGATATAGCGTATATTCTTGCTCATAAAAAAAGCCTCAAACTATTGAGGCTTTTAGATTCTTAAATACTAGCAAAAGCTATTTACCTGCGTCGTAAAGCTTGCTCACTTCGCTCCAATTGATGGCATTGAAGAATGCCGAAATGTAATCAGGTCTTCTATTTTGATACTTGAGGTAATATGCATGTTCCCAAACATCTAAGCCTAGGATAGGTGTCCCACTGCAGCCTGATTCTGGCATTAGAGGATTGTCCTGATTAGGGGTAGAACATACTTCTACCTTTCCACCTGTATGTACACACAGCCAGGCCCACCCGGAGCCAAATCTAGTAGCAGCAGCATTAGAAAAAGCTTCTTTGAAACCATCAAATGAGCCAAATGCATCATTGATTGCATCGGCAAGTGCGCCACTAGGTGTACCACCTCCATTAGGGCTCATGATCGTCCAAAACAAAGAGTGGTTCCAGTGACCCCCTCCATTGTTTCTGACAGCACCGTTGCTAGCATGATTTTTCATCAAGTCATCTAGGGATTTTCCTTCCATATCCGTCCCCTCGACAGCAGCATTGAGCTTGGATACGTAAGCAGCATGGTGCTTGCCGTGATGGATTTCCATAGTTTGTTTATCAATATTCGGTTCTAGTGCATCATGTGCATAAGGCAGATCCGGTAATTCAAAAGCCATAATTGTAGTTTATTTTAAGTTCAATAATTGCTCTAGTTCGTGAATATAAAAACAATCAGGGTTACAAATTGTTCCCTCTGATTTTTTTAAAAAAAGCTTTGATCAGTTGCTCCGATTCAGATGCCATCAGACCAAAATTTACCTCGGTTTTTGGATGAAGGATCGATTCGTTGAGTCTGGAAAATCCTCTTTCGGAATCTCTGGCCCCAACGATGACTCTTCCTATTTGGCTCCAAAAGAGTGCTCCTCCACACATGGTACATGGTTCCAAAGTGACGAACAGCGCACATTGATTGAGGTACTTAGCTCCCAGATAGTTTTGAGCTGCGGTGATAGCCAACATTTCGGCATGTGCTGTTACGTCATTTAGTCGTTCTACTTGATTGTGAGCTTTGGCGATGATCTTGTTTCCCGCTACCACCACTGCACCTACTGGTATTTCACCTTCTTCAAATCCCTGCTGTGCTTCTGCCAGTGCCAGCTTCATGTAGTGTTCGTCACTATATACGCTGAGCTCCATGTTTACTTGATCTTGACGCTTTCCATCATTTCCTTGGCCGCTGGCTGCCAGGTAGATCGATATCGATAGGGACAGCTAAAGTTGAAAAGCAATACCCGGTTATTCCATAAAGTGTACTGAATATACGTATAACCTGAGGTGGCCTGATTAGTAAATGAAAGCGAACTGCCGACTACTTTCGAGGTAAACTCAAACACAATAAACTCTCTGCCGTTGACCTCTCTAATTTCTTCTTGAAGAAAATTCACCTCATCGTACAAATTGAGAATACTTGACTTATAAAAATCTTGTAGGATATCGAGATCGGATTGACCCCATTGAGAGCTATTCATATTGATGCCTAGGTCAATATCTCGCGTCTCATTAGTATACATAGCAATAGGTTCACGAGACGATACATATTTTGCAATTCGCTCCTGCTGAGTCATGGCGATAAAGGTTGAAGGGAGCAACATGGATATTTCCTTGGTGACTTTAGTCTGCTTCAGGATGGGCTGTGACCATAGTATGATAGAATTAAAGGCAAGTAAGGAGAAGATGAGTGTTTTCATAACGGGCAAATCTACATTGTTCAGTATCGACGTGCCAATTTATTTACTAGCTAAAACTTTGTTTAATTTGCGGGCAGTTTATCAAAACTTGGCTGAATAGACCATTTTAATAATGCTTAGAACACACAATTGCGGCGAGCTTCGAATAGCGCATAAAGGACAAAAAGTTACACTTACTGGGTGGGTCCAAAAACTAAGAGATAAAGGTGGTATGGTGTGGATAGATCTTCGCGATAGGTATGGGTTGACTCAGCTTATTTTCGAGGAGGGAAAAACTGAATCTCACCTATTGAATCTTGCCAAAAGTGTAGGTAGAGAGTTTGTGTTAGTTGCAACAGGAGAGGTGGCAGAAAGGTTCGCGAAAAATGATAAAATGCCGACCGGCGATGTGGAAATTGTGGTTAGCAATCTCGAGATCTTGAATAAATCTGAAGTGCCACCTTTTATCATCGAAGATGAGACAGATGGAGGAGAGGATCTCAGAATGAAATATAGGTATCTGGATCTTCGCAGGCCTATTATCCGGCATAATCTGGAGCTAAGGCATCTGGTTAATAGAAAGACAAGAGAATATCTTGACAACAATCTTTTCCTTGAAGTAGAGACTCCGTATCTGATCAAATCTACTCCTGAAGGAGCGCGAGATTTTGTGGTACCATCCAGGATGAATCCCGGGCAATTTTATGCATTGCCGCAATCACCACAAACTTTCAAGCAGTTACTGATGGTTTCTGGATTTGATCGCTATTACCAGATAGTGAAGTGCTTTCGGGATGAGGATCTTAGGGCAGATAGACAGCCTGAATTCACACAGATTGATTGCGAGATGTCGTTTGTAGAGCGCGAGGATGTTTTACAAACCTTTGAGGGTCTGGCCAAGTTCCTGTACAAAGAGATAAAGGGTGTTGAGCTGTCCGATTTTCAGCGTATGCCATATGAAGAAGCCATTTCCAAGTATGGCTCTGATAAACCGGATTTGAGATTTGGGATGGAGTTTGTAGAGTTGAATGACCTTGCTCAAGGTACCGGGTTTGTCGTTTTTGACCAGGCTGAGCTCGTAGTGGGTATCACTGCACCAAGTTGCGCAGAATACACAAGAAAAGAGCTTGACAAGCTGACTGATTTCGTCAAAAGGCCACAGGTAGGAGCTAAAGGTCTGGTATACGTCAAATGTAACGCTGATGGTACCTTCAAGTCTTCGGTGGATAAGTTTTTTGATCAGGAGGCGCTCCGAAAATGGGCTGAAAAATGTGGAGCAACAGCCGGGGACTTGATACTGATACTAGCCGGAGAAAAAGATCATACCCAAAAGGCACTCTCAACGTTAAGACTGGAAATGGGTGATCGACTGGAATTGAGGGATCCCGAGAAGGTTGCTCCGCTCTGGGTTGTTGATTTTCCTCTTTTGGAGTGGGATGAGGAAACACAGAGGTTTCATGCGATGCACCATCCTTTTACTTCTCCTATAGCTGAGGATATGGAAAAAATCAGCTCCGCTCCGGCTGATGTAAAAGCCGACGCGTACGATCTGGTGATCAATGGTGTAGAAATAGGGGGAGGCTCTATTAGAATACACGATCAGGATTTGCAGTCCCAGATGTTTTCAGCACTTGGCTTTTCTGAGGAAGAAGCGCAGGCGCAGTTTGGTTTTCTACTAGGTGCTTTCGAATACGGCGCTCCACCACATGGTGGGATAGCTTTTGGCTTTGATAGACTCTGCGCCATGTTTGGTGGCCAGGACACTATACGAGATTTTATAGCTTTTCCCAAGAACAGTTCTGGTCGGGATACGATGATAGATTCACCTTCAGCTGTGGCTCAAGAACAATTGGAAGAATTGTTTCTGGAGACAAAGATTGAAAACTGATTTTGCACTATCAGGTATTTTCGTAATTTTAATGGTCATCTTGTTTAACAGTCTATTATGACCCGCAAGTTTTTAGTCTATTCCTTGCCCTTTCTTTTACTTTTTTTTGGACTTGCTCTCTTTGAGCCGGTGATCCATCAAAAGTTTTTTGCCAGTGCTGATATCAATGATATCAAAAAAGAGGATTTTGAGATTATTGCACATAAGGGAGCTTCTGGGCTAGCTCCGGAAAATACCATGGCTTCTTTTGAGCTAGCACTAGATATGGGTGTGGACATGATAGAATTAGATGTCAGGCATACGAGTGATGAGGAGATCATTGTCTTTCATGACCAGACCGTGGAACGTACTACTAACGGGAAAGGTGATGTACATGATTTTACTTTGGAGCAAATCAAACAATTGGACGCAGGTTCTTGGTTTGACTCTAGATTTTCGGAGGAGCGCATTCCTACGTTGAAAGAGGTACTGGATCTGGTCAATGGGCAGTGCAAGGTCCTCATTGAGATCAAGCATATGGATCATCCGCACTATCATGATTTTTCAGAAAAATTAGTCGAAGTGATCAGGGAAGAAGAAAATGGTTTTGAATGGTGTATTCTGCAGTCTTACGAAAACAAGTATCTGGAGGAGGCACATGATTTGGATGAAAGAGTGCAAACCAAAAAACTACTCATAGGAGAGGACTCGACACCTTTTATCGCTTTTTACATTGAAACCCGTGTGCACTTGGGACGTTCCAAGCAGGAGTTTCAATTAGATGCACTTAATCCTCATTTTGAGACCCTTTCTCCACGGCGTGTTTTCAGAATGCATGCCAGAGGTTACAAGGTATATACCTATCCAGTGAACGAGCGTGAGGATATGGTCAAGATGTTGAATATGGGGGTTGACGGGATTATTACCGATTATCCAGACAGGCTGATCGAAATTAGAGCGGAGTTAGCCAAGATCAAGTCATAACACAGAAGCGAGATTAACTTTTTCCTTCTCCGCAGCGATATACCCAAAACTATTCCATTGACTACCTGCAAGGACACGATCAAATATTTCCCTGGCGGAAGTTACTTGACCTTTTGATAGATACCAATTACCAATACCATATCCCAGGGTTGGGTCAAGGTTGTTGTCATTATCTTCTGCTTTGCGCAAAAGCTTTTCTGGTGTAATCGACCCCTTATACAATAAGAGGAGGTCATGATACTTTTGATTCTCAACCAGTTTCAACCTATTTTGAATAGGTATCAATAGCTCATTTGCAGCTTCCACATTACCAATTTTCTGATAAGTCATATAAAACCAATTGGTAGTTGCTACTTTCAGGTCATCATTGTCACTTACCTCCATGCACTTCTTGAAGGAAGAAATGGCCTTATCGTAATCTCCTTTGAAATAATAGGACAAACCTAAGTGATACCAGATATTGAATTTTGTATTGCTCAGCGGCTTGTTTAGTCTATTGGGAATACCATCAGGTTCTATTTCATTCTTTTTGTCTCTGGAAAAGAATGCTGCCCTTTGAAAATCATCAAGAGCTCTATCAAATTGCCTGGTCGTCAGGTATCGATGACCCCGATGTCGATATATCCGTGGGTCATTCGGAAATTTAAGGATACCCCCGCTGTAGATTCTGATGGCATCCTGAAATCGACCCAGATAGGCTAGTCTTCGGCCATACCAAATAATATTATCTATACTATCAGGAGTAAGCTCATAGTTTTGTCTTGCTCTCACCAGATTGGCTTCATAGGTGTTTCTAACCCTTTTGGAAAATTGAAGGGGTGGTAGGGTAGCCCCTAGAAGTGAAGTGACGCCGTTATTTTCAATAGGGCCGTTACCAAGATCATTTATGGAGCCTGAATCTAGTGTTTGATCCTCTTGCCCATTACTGCGTTCGGTTTGTAAGCAGCCGATGAGCATAGCGATACAGATAAAGACGGGGACAATTCTAAACATCAAGGCGACAGTCAACTAGGCTATAAAAATAGACAAACTTGTGCGTTTGCTAGTTATCCCAATTAGGATAACCTGGGTAGCTGATTTGGCCATCGCGCTCTTTCGCTTCATTGACCATATCACGCACATCTTTCAAAAGCTGTTTTGCATCAAAGACTATGCCGTCTTTGATGGTATACTTTACACCTCCCACTCGGATGGGGTTGTTGTCTTCATCTAGTTTCAATGCGCCAGTTCCATAAAGTACTTTTAGATTTTCAAGGGGATTTTCACTTACTAGAACCATATCAGCGTACTTCCCAACTTCAATAGTGCCGATTTTGTCTGACGCACCTAGCGCTTCAGCTCCATACAATGTAGCTGACCTGATAATCTCAAGCGGGTGAAATCCTGCCTCACGAAGCAGTTCCAACTCTCTGATGTAGGCAAAACCATATAGCTGGTAGATAAACCCTGAATCCGAACCAGTTGTCACTCGACCTCCTCGATTTTTGTACTCGTTGACAAAAGTCATCCAAAGTCTAAAATTTTCTCTCCAGTTGACCTCTTCCTCTGTCCCCCAATAGTGCCAGTAGGAGCCGTGAGAAATCTTGCTGGGTTTATAAAAATTCCACAGCGAAGGGAGCGTGTAGTCTCTGTGCCAGTCAGCGTTCATCGTACGCATCAGGTCACGACTGGCTTCATATATGTTGAAAGTAGGGTTGATTGTAAAATCCAGTGCCAACAACCTATCCATAACTTCATTCCATTTTTCCGAGTATGGAGGTGCTGCTTGTGACCAAAGTCTGCCTGCTTCTCCGAACCTGTCCTGCTCATTTTGATAGTTGTAATCCAGAGGATAATTCTGTACCGTCTTATCTGTAAACATGGCCTCTGGCAAGCCGTACCAATGTTCCATACTGGTGAGTCCAGCCTCAGCGGAATGGACTACATTCCACCATCCTACATTAAGTTGGGCATGGTGACAGGCGGATCTAAGCCCGAGCTCTTTATTTTCGGATAAAGCCGCTCGCATAATCTCCGGTCGAGCTCCGAAAAACTTGATGCCGTCTGATCCAGCTACTTGGTTATCCTTTACCCACTTCTTAGCTTCTTCAACGGAAGTGATACCAGAAGTGCCCTGGCCAAATCCAGTATAAGCAAAAATTCTTGGGGCTGTGATGGTATTTTCACTGCTCTTTTTTTTATGGTCCAAGGTCCATTCCCTACCATTGAAGCTTCCTGGTTCCCGGATCGTGGTGACGCCATGGGCCATCCAAAGCTTAAAAACATATTCAGCTGGAGTTCCCTGACTCTCTCCGCCAATATGACCGTGGAGATCGATGAAGCCGGGCAATACATACATACCAAGCGCATCAATTTCCTGTCCGCCAGCCTCTAAGACAGGCCTGGAGGATTCTGGTATTGTTCTCCCGGGGTGACCAACCACCCTCACTTCCTTGATCATATTTTTCTCGATGACAATATCCACAGGACCAATGGGTGGAGCACCGTTTCCGTTGATGAGGGTAGCACCTCTGACGATCAGCTGATTATAGGGTCCTTCGCCTTCTGCACGTTTCGGAGCAGGTTCAACAACTTGTGCCGTCAGTGTCCAGGAGTTGATGCATAATAAGAAAAATAGAAAACGGAACTTCATTGGAGTCTTTGGGTTTATGATTACTGTAAACTTAAAATTATATTTTCGGCTATAGAAATAGATATTTGATACATGGCACTTACACTTTCTAATATGATGACTTTGGGCCAGAAGGCTCCTGATTTTGAATTGCCCGATGTGTTGTCAGGTACGAAGAAAACCCTTGATAGCATAAGGGGTACGAAGGGCACCATGATCACTTTTATCTGCAATCATTGTCCATATGTCGTGCATGTGCAAGATGAAATAGCAAGGATGGCCCATGATTATCAGTCAAAGGGTATCGCATTTTTGGCCATTTCCTCTAATGATGCGGAAAATTATCCGACCGACTCACCGGAACATCTGGCAAATCAGGCAAAGCAAGTAGGTTTTGCATTTCCTTACTTGTATGACGAATCCCAGGATGTTGCAAAAGCCTATATGGCTGCGTGCACTCCTGATTTCTACTTGTTTGACTCAGATAATGCTTGCGTATATCGAGGAAGGATGGATGACTCTACTCCGGGTAATGGCAATCCTGTGACGGGGAAAGATTTAAGGTCAGCTATGGATGGACTTTTAAATAACGTTGATATACCATCCGAGCAATTTCCGAGCATGGGCTGCAATATCAAATGGAAATGATCTTGATTTCAGATACCATTGGGTTTTTATTAATTTTCCGCTCCTTTCTAGAGTCATGAGTACAGCAAAAGGAAAATTTAAGAAGATCACGACCCATAAATTACGAGAGATGAAAGCGGCCGGTGAGAAAATCGCTATGCTGACGGCTTACGATTACTCTATGGCAAAGATATTGGATGGAGCGGGCATTGATGTGCTCCTAGTAGGAGATAGTGCATCTAACGTGATGGCTGGAAATGAGACTACCGTTCCGATCACCCTGGATCATATGATATGGCACGCTACATCAGTAGTGAAGGGTGTTGATCGAGCCCTTATTGTCGTGGATGTTCCATTTGGTAGCTATCAGGGTAACTCTTCTGAAGCGTTGCGCTCAAGTATCAGGATCATGAAAGAATCTGGCGCACATGCGGTGAAAATGGAAGGCGGTGTAGAAGTAAAGGAGAGTATCACCAGGGTATTGACAGCCGGTATTCCGGTCATGGGACACCTGGGACTTACCCCTCAATCGATCTACAAGTTTGGAACGTATACTGTCCGAGCCAAGGATGAGCAGGAGGCAGAAAAACTTTTGGAGGATGCTAAACTTTTGGAGGAGATAGGATGCTTTTCTATTGTGCTCGAGAAGATTCCAGCAGACCTTGCCAAGAGAGTTGCTGAGGCTGTTGATATTCCTATCATAGGTATTGGAGCAGGACCACATGTGGACGGACAAGTATTGGTTGTGCATGATATGTTAGGTATAACGCAGGATTTCAAGCCTCGTTTCCTCAGGCAATATGCCGATCTCAATAAAACGATTTCCGATGCTGTTGGAGCCTACATTAAAGACATCAAAGCGGAAGACTTTCCAAATACGGAGGAGAGCTATTGAATATTAAATCCCTAACCTACAATTTTTTGAAAAAAACAAAATGACAAAGCAGGTATCTAAGATTATCTACACGAAAACCGATGAGGCTCCGGCCCTTGCAACCTATTCGTTGCTCCCTACCATTCAGGCTTTTGCCTCCTCAGCCGACATTGAGGTAGAGGTAAAAGATATATCACTGGCAGGTCGGATCATTGCTAATTTCCCGGAAAAGCTGTCGGCTGATCAGAAAATCGAAGATGCACTTGGACAACTTGGAGATCTGGCCAAAACGCCTGAGGCTAACATCATCAAGCTCCCCAACATCAGTGCATCTATACCGCAGATGAATGCAGCGATCAAAG
>JAHCMJ010000191.1 GCA_019192485.1 Cyclobacteriaceae bacterium HetDA_MAG_MS6
TTAATTGATCAGCACCTATCTTTGCCCGCTCAATAAAAACTGAGGTGAAAACGGGAAGTTAAAAACTTTCGGTACCGAGGTTCTCAAAGTCAAAAGGTGATGCGCTCAATTTTATTACTCGTCTTAGTTACTACAATATGGTCTTGTTCGTCGGAAGCTTCGAAAGACGGGGATAGCTTATTCAAGGATGGCAAGTATCAAGAAGCTCTTGCTGCATACAACAGTTATCTCAGTTCAAATCCTGCAGATGTGAAAACCATCTACAATAGAGGGAGGACGTATGAAGAACTCAAGGATGCGCCATCGGCCATGAAAGACTTTCAGCAGGTTATCAAGATGGATCCTAAAAACGTGAAGGCCTATTTGAGTTTATCGAAGATGTATTACAACAGCGAGAGCTACACCAAATCTTTATTGAGTGCAGAAAAAGCATTGGAATTTAATCCTAACGCTGCACAGGGTCACTTTATCATCGCCAGAGCTAAGCATCAAATGGGGTATACAAAGAATGCATTGGAGTCTTACAGTACAGCCATTCAGCTAGATCGAAATTATGGTGAAGCTTACCTTTATCGCGGAGCGTTGAAACTGGCCCTAGACCAGAATCGAAAAGCCTGTGAAGACTTCAAGAAAGCCAAAAATCTTGATGTTGATGGAGCACAGGATGCATTGACAAAATACTGCCGATAGCCCTTCATAAAACTGTTGAAATGGAACTAACTGCCCTAGAGAGTCAATTTCAGGAGCTTGAGACTCCTTTTTACTATTATGACATCGATCTGCTGCGCAAGACCCTAGTAGAGGTCAATAAGAATATAGCTGGTAGACCTTTTCAAGTACACTACGCGGTAAAGGCCAATGTCAATACTCGCTTGCTAGTTGAGATCAAAAACCAAGGATTTGGAGCTGACTGCGTCAGCGGTAATGAGGTGAAAAGAGCTTTGGAGGTAGGATTTCCTAAAGAACATATAGTATTCGCAGGTGTAGGAAAGACAGATAAAGAGCTACAATACGGCCTGGAGAATGAAATTTTTGCCTTCAATGTAGAGTCTTTGCAAGAGTTGCAAGTGTTGGACGAGTTGTCAGGCTCAATGGGAAAGCAATCGAGGTATGCATTGAGGCTAAACCCAAATGTCGATGCAGGTACACATGAGTACATCACCACCGGGAAACGCGATAATAAGTTTGGGATCACTTTTGATGAGGTAAGAGAAGCGCTACCAATTATCAGAGAGTTAAAGAATACTTCATTTATTGGTATTCATTTTCATATTGGTTCCCAGATCAGTGATATCTCCAAGTTTAGAGATCTGTGCCTCAAAATCAATGACATTCATGACTTCCTGGCAGCCGAAGGTTTTGAACTGCCTCATATCAATGTAGGAGGAGGCTTGGGGATCAACTACGAAGACCCGATTAACGAGCCTATTCCTGATTTCCGGACTTACTTTGATCTTTTTGAGCGAGAGTTAAAGTTGCGTAGTGGACAAACACTACACTTCGAATTGGGCAGGTCACTGGTTGGACAGTGTGGGTCATTGATTTCGAGAGTGCTCTACAATAAACCAGGTGAGGGTACTAACTTCTTGATTTTGGATGCTGGTATGACAGAGCTATTACGACCAGCATTGTACAAAGCGTATCATTATGTGCAAAACCTTTCGAGAGTTGATAATCCTTCTACCTATGATGTTGTAGGGCCGATTTGTGAAACTTCAGATGCCTTTGCCAGACGGATCCAACTACCGGAGTCGTCTCGAGGAGATATCATTGCATTGAGGTCTACTGGAGCATATGCAGAGGTGATGAGTAGCCGCTACAATCTGAGAGAGATCGCTCCTTCTGTATTCAGCGACGATTTGAAGTAGTTAGACCGATAAAAAACCTACAATCAGGTAAAGGATGGCTGCGATGCCACCAGTGAATAGAGCATAAGGCAACTGTGTTCTGACATGGTCAATGTGATCGCATCCGGATGCTACTGAGGAGATGAGGGTAGTATCTGAGATAGGGGAGCAGTGATCACCAAAAACTCCTCCACCCAACATCGCTGCTATCGCGAGATAAGGGTTTAAGCCGACACTCTGAGCCAAAGGAATCCCAATGGACATCATGATAGCAAAAGTGCCCCAGGAAGTACCTGTCGCAAAAGCTACGAAACAGCTAGTAATAAAAATGATAAAAGGAGCCAGTTGCGGCGATAGCCATTGCGAGGTGACGTCTGCTACGTAAATCCCAGTACCAAGTTGATTACATAAATTTCCAATTGCAAAGGCCAGCACCATGAGAGTAGCCATGACCAGCATGTCCTTCATGCCAATTACAGACTGTTCGATGAATGAATGTAGGGTGATTCGCTTTTGGAAAGCATACATTACTCCAGCTGAGAGCAATGCGATAGTCACCGCGTACGTGACCGCACTGGAACCGGAACCGTTACTAATACTTGACCAAATTTGAGCGGTAAGGGCTTCTCCTTCTGCGGCATCCCATCCAGAATAAACCAAAAATAGTGGCATGGTAAAGATCATGATCAATATGGGGATGATCATATTAAATGCATCCGGTCTATCTACTTTCTCTTCTTGTGCTGGCGGGGTTTTCTTGTTTTTACTAGCTTCCTCAAAAGCTTTCATCGGACCGAAGCTCTTACCGGTAAAGGACAGGTAGAAAACCAGCATCAATGTTAGGATAGGGTAGAAGTTGAATGGAATAGAGGCCAATAGTGCCGTGAAGGGGTTAAGGTGATCATAAGCTGCTAGCAATCCCATGACATAAGCACCCCAGGCATTTAAAGGAAATAAAATACAAGAAGGTGCGGAGCTCGAATCTGCGAGATAGGCAAGCTTTTCTCTAGCGATCTTGTACTTATCGAATAAGGGTCTAAAGGTGGTTCCTACTGTTAGAATCGAAATGTTTGATTCTATGAAAACAAGAAAACCCATCAACGCCGCAGATACCTGTAGCCGGCCAGATGGTCGGTTCGAATTTGAAAGCTTTTCCTGAATAATTTTGATAAACCCCGTGACTCCACCAGAGTACTGTATCAGTTGGATCAGAGCTCCTATCAAGAGTGTAAATACAACTGTTCTGGTGTTTCCTTCACTTTTAAAGACATCGACCAGAGCATTGATGGTAGAGAGAAAGGCGAGAAATGGATTCCAATCATCTAGGATTAGTCCGCCTATGAATAGACCAGTGATTAAGGATGGGATGACCAGCTTCGTCCGAATAGCCAGGGCAATGGCAAGGAGAGGTGGTAATACAGAAAGAAAGCCATATTCACTCATTCGGTGAGGGTTGGGTCAGGACTTTTACTTCCTGCTCTATATGCATAGGTAGTAAATAATTGCTTGATGGCATCGGACAGGGGATCTTTGTTTTTACTTTTTCGAGTATGTTGTCTCATGTCGATGCTTGCCTGCCAGACAAGTTTTTTGTTATCTCGTTGTTTCAGGTCAATCAATAAAGCTGATTCCAAAAAAGTTCTTGTATTTACGGTGGGTACACTGTAAAAACTCGTATTGTTAACAGTAGACTCGGTGCGTGTATTGGCTACAATCTCATATCTAAGTAGTAAATCAGGTTTTGCTTTAGTTTCTGAGTATCCACGTCTAGACATCTCACTCCTAATACTTTCCTCGATTCTGAGTAATATTTGATTTCCTTCTACGGATAACTGCTCATTTCCGGAATTAAAAGTAAGGATACGGTAAGTTTTGAAGGACGCAAAATTGGCTTGGTCATTTAGATACTGAATGACTTGAGAAGCACATCCTGAAAGTATTACACAAAAAAATAGCCACCGTAACACGGTGGCTAAATTAATGAACCAAAATAAACTACACTTAACTTTATACAAGGGAGATTTCTCTTACGCGGTTTAGAGATCTTAGAACTTTATCAGCCAGGCGTATAGTCGTAAAATTAAATTCATATAGTATGCTGAATCGATCGCCGTTTCTAGAGTTTCTAACGAGGCGATCATAATCTTGCATTGTTCCTTTTTCATAAATATCCGAGTCAGGATTATACCAGATGATGACCATAGCTATGTTTTAGTTTGTTTTATTGTATTTATTCAATAAATACTTGGATTGATACAACAATTCACTCAAAGGTAACCCAACGTTTTTGAAAAAAATCATTTTTTATTGGATTATTCCATGTACCAACATGATTGTTCTAACATGGATGCCAATCCAGATTGGTCCTTTGCAGACTATACTTGAAAATACGGCAAATCCAAAATCGAGAAGGGATATTAACTAGAATGGATAAACTTTGATATAGAGGTTAAATGCGGGTATGCTTTTATCGATCGTTCTGCCATATCCCGGGATAGAGTAGGCATCAATAGGAGAGAGTTTATCATAATCGATCAAAACACGATACCTGATTTGTGCCCCGACCCTAAAAAGGTTGTTAAGCTTTGACTCTGGGTTCTCCTTGTTCAAGGAAATTTTGGTGTCAGTGATAATAGCTATTTCCCACCACCTGGCTGATAGATCTTCCCTGGTCAAGGATTCGATAACCGGGGAGCTCAAACCCGAACTTCCTTCAATACGGTAGGTAAGTTGATCTTCAAAATTGCTAATCCCATATCGTGCGCCCAGACCAATGTTATTTTTCAAGTCAAACTTCCAGATATGCCCGAAGCCTACGCGAAAGTAATTCCCAGTTGATTTGTAGTCACTGTTAGGATATGCGCCTGGTGGTTCGAGTTCACCTCGTCCCCATTCTCCCGTGAGCTCGAAGTGTTCGAAGAAAAGTAAGCCAAAACCAGCTTCATACTTCGTTTCAAAATCGGTCCAAACTGTTAATAGTTTACCATAATCCACATATACAAACGGCTGTAGAAACTTTTTAGGGAGTGGTTCTACCTCCGTAGTATCTGATTGAGACATGGAGGAGTGACCCATTAATATGCTAATAATAACAGGTAATAGTCGTCTCATTATCAAAACAATCAGGGTTAGCACAATCAATATCGAGCGAATCGAAGGTATGGGCAAGTGTGTCGATATTGCCCGCCCGCAGAGCAATGTTTCTTTCCACATCAACAGACTCGAATAAGTCATATCCAAGTGTGATGAAGAAATCTTCATTGTCAATATGAAAGCGATAAGTAGTTACGTTAATGAGCGGGTCCAGGCTCACTTCTAATGGAAAATCGTACTGAGACATACTGTCCTCAGATGTAATAAATAGACCACTGGTCTGGTTTTCCACCGTATCCAGCAACACACCCCCGGTTTTCAGCTGAGTTTCAAGCCCCCTGAGGATGCTATTGATTGCAGCAAGAGAGTCTGAGTTATCGTTAAATGTGGCATTCAGCATAGAGTCAGATGTGATCAACAGTACCAATGAGGCTTCAATATCTTGGTAGTCCTGATCCATGGCGCCTGCTTCGATTGAGTCCAGTACCCTACTCAGGCTATCTTCGAAATCGGCGATTCGTATGGTTAGCGTATCGATACCGTCATTCAATCTGCTGATAGAATCGTTGTTGTCTTCCAGGCTGTCACTAAGCGCTTTTAAGCTATCCCCATTGAGGAAGAAAAATTCGACATTTGTTTCAAAATCAAGCACCTCACAGTCATTGCAGGTGTCACACCGGGTCAAATTGATTGCAACGACGATTATAAGGCCAAGTACTATTTCTCTCATTATACCGGGTCCACATCAAAGTGGACTAATACAGATTTAAACGACGGCAAAGCTAACAACGTATCCCGAGATGACAGAAGAAATTCCTTTAATGCGCTAAGGCTGATACCTTGCCTTTCAGCTTTGATGATGATTTCATAAATATAGAGGTTTCTGATCTTTCCAATCATTGGCTCTACAGGCCCTAGCACACGCTGTTGGCCTATTTCCTTGGTTGCCCATCGGTGATACTCAAAGGCTGCTTGATAGGCTTTCAGTTTATCCTTGTTACGAATAATTACCCTGATCATCCGATAAAATGGCGGATATTTGAAGCTTTCTCGTTCCCGACTTTCGACGGGGTAAAACGCCTCAGTATCGTGATGTTGTATTTGCCTGAGCAACTCCGTTTGTGGATCAGAAGTTTGGATCAGCACCAGTCCTCGGTCATGCTTACGACCTGATCTCCCGCTGACCTGAGTCATAAGTTGGAAAGCTCGCTCGTGAGAGCGGAAATCCGGGAAGTGGATCAACCTATCTGCATCAAAAATTCCCACGAGATCCACGTGCTCGAAGTCTAGGCCTTTTGTCACCATTTGAGTGCCAATCAGGACATCAATATTTCCTTGCTCAAAGTCATCTATGATCTGTTGATAAGCATGTTTGCTTCGTGTGGTGTCCAAATCCATTCGTTTGACTTGTAGATTTGGAAGTAAGATTTCCAGCTCCTCTTGAATTTTCTCGGTGCCGGACCCAATTGTTCGTATATCCTGCGAGCCGCAAGAGGGGCACTCCGCCACCATAAATTCCTTGTAACCACAGTAGTGACAGATCAATTGATTTTGATAAATGTGATAAGTCAAACTCACCGAGCAATTAGGACATTTGGGTATGTGCTGGCAATTGTCACATTGTACAAAAGGAGAGTATCCTCGCCTATTTTGAAATAGGATGACTTGCTTGCCTTTACTTATCGTTTGTTCTATGGCTTGAATCAGCTCTGACGAGAATACGCCCTTGATTGTTCGTTGTTTTCGCTCTCTGGACATGTCCACAAGCTTGATATCTGGAAGAGGTTGATCCAAGTACCGTTCTGTAAGCTCTACGAAACCGTATTTTCCTTCTTGTGCGTTCAGATAGCTTTCTAGTGATGGAGTAGCCGAACCCAGTACCACCTTGGCTCCATGCAGATGTGCCAGATAAATAGCGGCATCTCTTGCGTGATATCGTGGTGCGGGATCATATTGTTTGTAGGATGGCTCATGCTCTTCATCTACTACTACCAGACCCAGGTCCTGGATAGGCAGGAATACTGAACTCCTGACACCTACTATGAAGTCAAATGCACCATCCAGACACTTTTGATAAATCTCGACTCTTTCATTGTCAGAAAACCTGGAGTGATAAATACCAAACCGATTTCCGAATATCTTTCTCAGTCGTGAGATGATTTGCGTGGTCAGCGCGATCTCAGGCAGTAGAAACAGCGCTCTCTTCCCTTGATCAATAATTTCCTGGATCAAGGAAACATATATTTCAGTCTTTCCACTGCCTGTCACTCCTTTGAGCAAGGTGGTAGTATGTTGGGTCATCTGTGTATTGACCTTCTCAAATGCTAGTTTTTGAACAGAGGTAAGTTCAATTGATACATGTTCTTTTACTCCCACCTGAAAACGATCTATAATTTCATCCCACTCCTCTAGTACGTGATTTTTTACTAGGGTCTTTAGGGAAGAACTACTGACACCTTCGCTGATCAGTATTGATTTGAGCACGCCTTTTTCGTTGGCATCTGGGTCTTCTAATACTGGAACTAGATTGAGGTAGGTTTCCAGTACTTCTATTTGCTTGACTTTGTGCTGAAGGGACTCAGCCAAAATATCTAAGGAATCTTCTTCAGAGAACTGTGGTGTAAGCCTGATCCTACGCTCCTTTTTGGGTTTGTATTTATCTTTTATTTTTTCATGGACCTGGATGACATTTTTGTCGCTGAGAGATTTGATGATTCGATATGGATGTTTTAATCCTGTCAACTGACGAATGTCATTCAGTTGCAATTCGGAATCTTTTAGGGCCTGGATTACCCACTCTTCTTTTTCGCTTAGGGCGATTTCCTCGAAATCAAGATCTGTTTGAAGTGATAGGTACGAATCGCTGGAAAGCTTCATGCCCGATGGCAATACCGCACTGTAGGCATCACCCAGAGAGCACATGTAGTAAGTCGAAATCCAGGAGATAAATTGGAACTGATAGTCTGTAAAAACAGGTGCCGGATCGAGTACATCCAACAAGGGTTTAGGCTGGTATTGTTGAGGAGCCTTTTCATGAATGCGCTGAACGACTCCGGTATACACTTTTTTCTTCCCAAACTGTGCTATTACCCTGGAACCCCTCTGGATATTGGATATCAGTTCGTTTGGAATCTGGTAGGTGAAAGTCCCTTTGAGTGGGAGCGGTAGTATGATTTCTGCAAACTTCAAGTACCGGCAAGTATCGGAAAAGATACCTACTTAATCATAAGAAGCGATGCAGAATTCTATCGATAAGTGACTAAAGTTGTGCTTGCTGCTTGGCAACTAGTCTGTCGACGATTTTAAGTGCAACCTTACTTACTTCAACGAGATCTTCGAACTGATCCGCAAATGCGATCAGATCTGACCTAGATATTTGTTGTCCACTTGAAATCAAAGTGCGAAATTCAGTTAAGGCAAGCACTTCTTCTTGGAAAATTTCTTTGCGATCTGTCATTTTGGTAGCGTTTCAGAGGCAAAGAAGTCATAACCAGTCGTTTTCTAACTCTCCTTTTCGGTGAACATGGAAATTCTCAAGGTGAAAATGCAGATTACCGTGATAGCTGTTCAAGAGCTTCCTTTACGGAGTTGACCGGGCGCTTGCAGGATTTATCATAACAGACATATATGGTAGTTTCACCATCACGGGGTTCTTTATATTGGAATAGTGGTAGATCGCTCTTGGCCCTAGTGCCTTGTATGATCTTGTTAGGAATAAGCCTTGATTGTAGTTCTTGAGCAAACTTCTTATAGTCTTGACCTACAATGATTATTTCTGCCAAGGGTTGAGCTGTCAATGTGGCTACTACGGCCCAATTGGAAAGGTATTCTGGCTCTCTTTTGATCAGCTCACTGACCTGGCGAACCATTTGCGCTGAAACCTTCTTGTACTTTGGGTTGTCTAATATAGTACCTAGCTTCAGAAGGTTTTCAGCCATTATAGAGTTAGACGCGGGTATGACGTTGTCGAATAATTCTTTCTT
>JAHCMJ010000192.1 GCA_019192485.1 Cyclobacteriaceae bacterium HetDA_MAG_MS6
ACGCAAAAAAAGAGCTTGAGGTTTTAAGGGCTTTTAAATCACATCTGGAGGCTGGACATAATGCTAGGTCGTTGGAAATGGAGTCCGAGCAAAGAGGAATAGTCCGGGAACTACAATTGTTAACAGACAAGCCCATTATCTACGTGGCAAATGTAGAGGAATCCAAAGCTATTGAGGGTAATGCTTTCAGTACGACTCTGACGGAAGCAGTCAAAAATGAGGAGGCACAAGTGATCATCGTATCTGCTGCTATTGAGGCGCAGATAGCGGAGTTTGATGAGGAAGAGGAAAAGCAAATGTTTCTAGAAGAATATGGTCTGAAAGAATCAGGACTTAACAGGCTCATAAGGGCCTCATACGAACTACTTGATCTTATTACATACTTCACAGCGGGAGAACAAGAGGTAAAGGCTTGGACCATCCAAAAAGGTTGGAAAGCACCTCAAGCCGCCGGTGTGATTCATACAGATTTTGAAAAAGGGTTCATAAAAGCTGAAGTGATCAAGCTAGATGACTACGAAAAGTACCAATCCGAACAGGCATGCAAGGAAGCGGGTAAGCTTTCCATAGAAGGGAAAGAATATGTTGTAAAAGACGGGGATATTATGCATTTTCGATTTAATGTTTAATTTTTTTTAAAAAAGATTAAACAAAAATTATTTTCTCCTGTTATTCTCTACACAGTTCAATTTTTTTACTCAAACTCGAATTGAAATCATGTCTAGAATCAGGATCACTTTTCAGGTAGGCAACAGGGGAGTTGCTATTCCTTTTCATCATCAGTTCTTATTGGCCCAGATCATTAGGGGCCTGATAGTATCTTCTGGTGATAACAAGTATCAAAATTATTCTTTTTATAGCTTTTCAGGCTTGAAGGGTCAGACTCGTGTGAGCAGAAATGGCCTGCACTATACTTCATCTCGTGTGACCCTTGTGATTTCGTCTTTAGACAAGAATTTTCTCAGTTTCCTGGTTGAGCAGGTCTTTTCTCAAGAGGTGATATCCGTAGGACCACTATTTCTGAATCCCGAGCATGTTGACGAAGAACTGATGACGGAATTTGGCGACGAAAGTAAGTTTATATGTATCTCACCGGTTGTGCTGTTAAACCCATCTTTTAACTCTGATACTGGAAAGCGATACATTGAGCCTTCAACTGATGAGTTCTCCGATTTTTTGTTTGAGTCAACACTGGCCAGGATGGAAAAAGCCGGATGGGACACGAGAAAGATCAAAGACATAGATACATTCCAGGTCGTCCCTGATCAGGATTACATTAATAAATTGAGGCAAAGTCAGAAAAAATTCTCCAGAATATTTCCCATGTATCATCAAGATGTGAAGTATGAGGTGCGTGGTTATACGTTCCCATTTACCCTGTATGCATCCAAAGAGGTGCAAGAATTTCTGTTTGTATCCGGGCTCGGAAACTTCAGCGAGAAAGGATTTGGCATGATCGACCTGGCGAATTCCAATCCCGTCCATCGCACGGTACCTTATCAAGTTCGTGAATTAGTTGCGGTTTAGGAAAAATTTGTACCCTACCAGCTCGTCATAAACACGACCGGGTTCTCGGTAGTACAGCAGTATTTCATATTCATTTGCTGTCTGAAAGTGGTTCCCTTCTAGGTACCAGGGGTTAAACTCGGGGTCATTATTTAGGTAAGCATAATTGTAAAAACCCTGTTTTAGAAGAATACTGCCTTTGTAAGCCTCTAATTCCAGGTTATAGTAGAGCTTATTATTGTCAGTTCTTTCCCAATTGTTGTACCTACCTACCACATGTACATCCCCCTTTAGCTGTTCGGTCTTCAAATTGAAATTGACCTTTACGTACTCAGACTGGATATCGCTACTCTGTGGATCCCGGTTTTGAAGGTAAAACCCTCCATTAAGATCCTCTTCGAACTCTTCGCTGTATGCCAAAATAGCTTTTGATTTGTCTGGTGTGACGAAAGCCTGAATGCCACCTGGACCAGGTCCCACTCGATCAATACGCTGACCACGGAAGTTCAACGATCGAATGTCAAAAAACCTGAATTCATTTAAAGCGAGAAAATTGTTTTCCATATTGAAATGACGATACTCCAAGTAGTTCTGATCAATTCGCATGTATGTGGGCTCCAAACCTTCGATAGCATTGTCCCAAAAGTGATTTTGGAGAATCACCACATGTAGATCTCGGGATGGACTCAAAATATTGAGTCCTTGATAGGTGATGGTAAACTCTATTTGGTGATTGGTCTGTCTTTGAGCAATGCCGTTACTCATCTTTACCTCTGGAACGATCGCAGTACGATCATCTACCACCAGAAATCTTCTGGATAAGATTAGGTTAGCAGGTCGTTCGTCATAAATGACCAGTACATAGTTTCCAGAGAGCTTGGTTTTGGGCAGGGTAAAATGGTATTGTACATACGGAATACCCATATTTTGTGAAAACTCATATGTATTGATAGGAAACTCATTGAATTCATTTAGAAACTCCAAATCACTTAAAGCAGATTTACTCCAATCTTTATTACAGTGATAGATTTTAGCATTCAGGTACTGATATTCTTCCTGCAATAGATCAAAGCGGACAGCAAGTCCTTTTGATCCTTTAAGTGTGGTGACGGGATTGGGGGTGCCTTTGGTATTGCCAGAAATTGACCCAAGTTGTACAATTCCCGTATAATCCACATAATTTTGATCTTGAAAAAGCAGTTGCTTCTTAGAAGAAGTATCTGTGGAGGAGCTTACCGGTACGCAGGAATACCCCAGCGTTAGACCGAGCAAAATGATAGCTTGGAATCTCATGTGAAAGTATTAGGGTTTCATATTACAACTAAATTCTCATTTAAGTTGTCATAGTGATACAAATTTAAAATCTGAATGCATTTCAGTGACGAGGAACTGATAGAAGGCTGCTGTAAACAGGATAGGCATATGCAACAATGTCTGTACAATAAGTACAGCGGAAGTATGTATGCTATTGCCTTGCGGTATGCCAAGATGCAACAGGAAGCAGAGGACATTTTACAAGAGGCCTTCTTGAAAGTGTTTCAGAATATTGAGAATTTCAGAAAGGACTCATCGCTGCCTTATTGGATCAAGCGAATAGTTGTCAACACTGCACTCAACCATCAAAGGGGTAAGTTGTACCTCTACCCGATGGTAGATGTAGCAGAATTGCGTAACAACGCAGGACAAAATATGACTTTGAGCGCCTTTAGCCATGCAGAGTTGCTACAAATGATCCAGGAGCTGCCAGATGGTTGCCGGATCATTTTTAACCTTTATGCCATAGAGGGTTACAAACATCATGAGATCGCTACGATGTTAGATATAAGTGAGGGTACTTCCAAGTCGCAGTATGCGAGGGCTAAGAGCCTTTTACAGGATAAGATTGAGGAAAATAATCAGATAAGCTATGAGCAATCAGGGAAGATCAATGGAGGGATTTGAGGAGCAATGGAAGGATGCGCTCAATGATGCGGAAGTTACACCGCCTCCGGTTGTATGGTCAGAGATAGATGCGTCGCTAGCCAATTGGCAAGCTAAAAGATATAAGAAAAGGGCGGTTATCTATAAGTGGGCTGCCGTCGGAGCCATCCTTATTGCTGCAACTGCTACAGCTATGCAGTTTTTCACGCTACGCAATGGTTTTGATCTTGCTGAAGATGTTGCGATCTCTACTGAAAATGAACTGGCTACTATTCAACCCGCAAACACCGAACAAAGTGAATCTTTATATCCAGAAGTACGTGCCTTCATTCCTGTCCCTTACGTAAAGGAGTCAATTGCTGCTACCAATGTACATGATCAAAACTCCGCTGAAACAACTGTAGCTAATGGGAAGGAGAATGTAAGCTCGCGCAATAGTCACACATCTATAAGAAAAAATGTAGTGAATACGCCTTCCGTAAACTACGCGGCACCCATTTCCTTAGTATCGGAGGACGATGATTTGCAAAAGCGCGAACCGATGGAGGTCTATCAAATAGCCTCGAAGAGAACCCCAGAAATAAATCAAAACCCTGTCGATCCGAAGGACCGGTGGATTTATCGCGTACCAATCAATAGCAATTATCTTCTAGCTGCTGTCAACCGTAGTAGGCAAAAGGGGTTTTGGGCGGGTGTTGATATAGGCTCCGGGATTTTTGATCCAAATTATGATTTAAACTCCAGTAGCGACTTGTCGTTGGCGGCAACAGGTCAGAATGAGAGTTTTCTAAATCTGGATGCAGCACGATCAGATCAGCCCTCTTCGGTGGTGGAGGGTATGTCTGCAGGTGTGATCTATACGGCAGGGCTGAATATCGGAATGAATCTATCTAGGAGATGGACACTCGAGGGAGGAGTGCAATATGGTAGATACGGAGCTACATCCAAAACGAATACTACCGTTCAGCACAATGGATTTTCCAGAAGAGTCCCTGTGACTAGTGAGGCTGCTAATGTACCAGAAATCGCGGACCTGGCCGACGAACAAGATATTGTGAAAGTGACAACTGAAAATGTTGATCTGCAAAATACATTTCAGTTCGCTTCCATACCATTGAAAGCAGGCTATGTTCTTGTTGATAAGAAGCTGAATATTCGTGTAAACGCTGGGCTGGCAGCTAACTTGTATTTTGGCAACGTATTGGAAAGTAAAGATGACCCGAACATTGCTTCAATTTCTTTAAGCCCTGGTGAAGACTCCCCATATCGAGAGCTGAATGTATTAGGTTTAGCTGGGGTCGAATTTGGCTATCAGGTCTTGAGAAAAATTAGCCTAACATTGGAACCAAACTATCGGTATTCGTTACAGTCTTTGACCAAAGACCAAGAGAATTTCACCTCTGTTCCGTCGATATTTGGGATTGAGGCGGGTTTGCGTTTTAGCTTTAATTAATCTCGATTCCAACGATAAATACCTTTTACGGGTCATAGTAAGAAAATAAGTCACCATGGAAAAGATTCAAACTAATCGCGGAGAAAGAAAGGACCTTATCAGGTTGTCTACCTTGACGATTTTGATCATGTTGATCCTGATACTGCTATATACTGGATGTAGTGAGACCTGCGAGCGGCAATATAGTTATGTCAGGCATGACCCTGTCTACACAACGCTGGACGACCTCAGAAAATCAGTGACTTATAAAGAGCCGGTGGCAATTGAGACACCCGGCGCACTTTATTATAAGGATGGCTACGTGTACGTAAACGAGAGCGGTAAAGGAATTCATGTGATCAATAATCAGGATGTTCAAAACCCCCAACCTATTGGCTTTGTGGAGATACCTGGAAATATAGGTCTGGCAGCCAAAGGCAATTTTCTTTACGCTGATAGCTATATGGACTTGGTTGTTTTGGATATCTCCAACCCCACTGACATTCATGAAGTACGAAGAGTGGAGGATGCCTTTGAAAACTTGGTGCAGTTAGGTATCTATTTTGATAGCGGTAGAGGGATTGTGACAGACTGGACTGAGACGCCGGTAAACGAAATCCAGGAGGTTGACTGCGAGGCAGGAGATGTGGCTTACTATGCTGAGGACGGCCTTAGCAATAGAAGCTTTGTCAGCTTTGATACACAAGGTGTCAAAAGTGGTAGTTCTGAAACGGGCGAAGCGGGTTCTATGGCACGTTTTGTGGTGGACGGGAGTCATCTCTATACTGTAGACCATTCCTCCCTCAACCTGTTTGATGTATCAAAGTTGGATGAACCTCAAAAGACTGATCGAATTAATATAGGTTGGGGTATTGAAACCATTTTTCCTTACGACAACAAATTATTTATTGGGGCCCAGGACGGCATGTACATTTTTGATAATAGTAATCCCTCTAGCCCCGTACAGTTGTCCCGATATGCACACACAACCAGTTGCGACCCTGTAGTGGTTCAGGGAGATTATGCCTACGTTACCCTAAGATCAGGTACGGAATGCCAAGGATTTACCAATCAGCTTGATGTTGTCAACGTATCGGACCCTACAAATCCTACTCTTGCCAAAACCTATGAAATGACCAATCCTCATGGTTTAGCAATCAATGGCACCTGTCTATTCATATGCGAAGGTGATTTTGGACTAAAAACATTTGATGTGGGCGCTTTTGATCCTACTAAGATTACCATGACTAATCACTGGCAGAACATTCATGCCTTTGACGTAATTGCTTTACCAGATGTGCTTCTGATGGTTGGAAATGATGGTTTCCATCAATACCGATACAATTGTGGTGCATTCCTTGAGTACGCCTCAACAATTTCTTTTGGCAGGTAGTACTGGAGGAGCAAAAAATCTCATTATCGCCACTGATTAACATGGATATTTGAGATTACCTTTGACTCTTCCAAAAATGAAGATATGTCAAAGGTTGTTATTATCGGCGCTGGTGGCGTTGGTAGAGTTGTGGCCTACAAGTGCGCCCAAGCCAAAGAGATTTTCACAGATATAGTTCTCGCTAGCAGGACAGCGTCAAAGTGTGAGCAAATTGCAAGGGACATTCATCAAGACGTTGGTGTAAGCATCAAAACTGATCAGGTAGATGCCGATCATGTTGATCAAGTTGTTACACTTTTCAAAAAGCATCAACCCAGGTTGGTCATCAATTTAGCTTTACCTTATCAGGATTTGACCATTATGGATGCTTGTCTTGAGTCAGGTGTTCATTACCTGGATACTGCCAATTACGAGCCCCCTGAAGAGGCGAAGTTTGAGTATAGCTGGCAATGGGCCTACCAAGACAGGTTTAAGGAAGCCGGACTACTAGCAGTACTGGGATGTGGTTTTGATCCTGGAGTGACAAGCATTTTTACGGCAAGGGCGGCTAAGCATCATTTTGATGAGATGCACTATTTGGATATAGTAGACTGCAATGCCGGAGACCACGGCAAAGCCTTTGCTACCAATTTCAATCCTGAAATTAATATTAGAGAGGTCACACAAAAAGGAAAGTACTACGAGAATGGAAAGTGGCGTTATACCGAACCTCACACTGTGAAAAGGATGCTGGATTATCCTAACATTGGTAGTAGGGCATCTTACCTGATCTATCACGAAGAACTGGAGTCTCTTGTAAAAAATTTTCCTACCCTCAAGAGAGCTCGTTTCTGGATGACTTTTGGCGATGAATATTTGACCCATCTGAGAGTCATTCAAAACATCGGAATGGCCTCTATAGAGCCGGTGATGTTTGAAGGTAAGGAGATAATACCTTTGCAATTTCTGAAAGCAGTCCTTCCCGATCCAGGGTCGCTCGGAGAAAATTATGATGGGGAAACATCTATTGGATGCCGCATTAGGGGATTGAAGGATGGAAAAGAGAAAACCTATTACATCTATAACAACTGCAAACACCAGCAAGCTTTTGAAGAAACGAGGGCTCAAGGAGTGTCCTTTACAACTGGTGTACCGGCCATGGTTGGAGCCATGATGGTATTGACAGAACAGTGGTCCGGAAAGGGTGTTTTTAATGTTGAAGAATTTGATCCGGATCCATTTCTGGATAAACTAGCTCATTATGGGTTGTCATGGCATGAAATGGAAAACATAAACCTTGAAATGGATTGATATGTCAAAACCTGCATTAGATCAAGTGCCGGAGTTTTATCAGAACTATGTCCGACAAGTACCCGAGGGTGAAGTGGTTCCATTGTTGGAACAATGCGGATCAACATTCCTTGAGTACCTGCACACGATTCCTGAAGAGAAAGGTGATTTCGCCTATGCTGATGGGAAATGGACGATAAAGCAATTGTTGTTGCATATCATAGATGCCGAAAGAGTTTTTTGCTATAGAGCAATGCGTTTTTCAAGAAACGACAAAACAGATCTTCCTGGATTTGACCAAGATGCCTACGTGATTGAAAGTAAAGCTGAAGCCAGACCTTTGGATCAGTTGATAACAGAGTATGACAGTGTCAGACAGGCAAGTATCTCGTTGTTTAAAGGCTTGAGTGAGGCTCAACTGCATTTCAAAGGCACAGCCAATGGTTATGTCTTTGATGCCTCAATGACAGGATATATACTCATTGGTCATCAAGTTCATCACTATACGATCATGAAAGATCGATACGGGCTTTGAAATTCTTTCCGGATATCCCTTCGCCGTGCTTTGTCTTGGAGGAAGAGCGACTCCTCAATAACCTGACACTGATGAACCGGATGCAAGAAGAGGCCAGGATAGATATTATACTGGCATTTAAAGGCTTTGCCATGTGGAGCGTATTTCCTGTAGTACGAGAATTCCTCAAAGGTGCCACGGCTAGTTCATTAAATGAAGCAAAGCTTTGCGTTGAAGAGATGCACTCAGCTCCTCATACCTACGCCGTAGCGTACAAGGATAATGAGTTTGACGAGATAGCCAGCTTGTCATCTTACCTCACATTCAACTCTGTGAGTCAGTTTTATCTTTTCAAAGACAGGATTCCTAACCAGCTCAGTTGTGGGCTTCGCGTCAATCCTGAGTGGTCAGATGTCGAAACTGACCTTTACAATCCCGCAAGTCCCACTTCGCGTTTAGGGGTTACGGCTGCCCAACTAGGCGGTGAGCTGCCACCGGGAATAGAGGGTTTGCATTTTCATGTATTATGCGAATCTTCCGCTGAAGCCTTGCAAACCACTCTAATGCATTTTGAAGAAAAATTTGGAAATCTTCTCCATGCAATAAAATGGGTGAATATGGGGGGCGGACACTTGATTACACGAGAGGGATACGATTTAGAACTCCTCATCCAGATCCTGAAAGCTTTTCGAGAGAAATATGAGGTGAGAATCATCCTCGAACCAGGTAGCGCAGTGGCTTGGCAAGCTGGTTTTTTGAAGACTACCGTAATTGATATTGTCGAGAATGCAGGTGTGAAAACAGTCATCATAGATGCCTCTTTCACCTGTCATATGCCCGACTGTTTGGAGATGCCCTATCGACCCGTAATCCGAGGAGCTA
>JAHCMJ010000193.1 GCA_019192485.1 Cyclobacteriaceae bacterium HetDA_MAG_MS6
AGCTTTGGCGCTATTAAGACCAGGATTAATATCTAGACATTCTTGTAGGACTTGATCAAAGGGGTCAGCCTCAAGCAGCAATTCATCTTCGGATATTTCAATAGGAGCTACTTGGTAATTGATCTGCGCCAGTTCCAGCTGCATGGCCTGGAATAACGTTAACTGATTTCTTTGAAGGTCATTCCTTAGGTTCTGTAGATTTAGTCTTTCTGTGGCTAGCTGAGATCGGAAATTGTAAACGCTCTCCATATTGCCTACCCCTACAGATTCTCTTTTCTCTTCCCTATCAAGTTGAGCTTCTAGCAGTGTAACCCTCTCCTCGGCTACTTTTATATTTTCCTGACCAAGGATCACATTCAGGTAAAATTCCAGGATATTGGCTTCGGTGGTTAGCTGTACATCACGGACACTCTCGGAAGCAGATTTGTACTCGTAGTTACGTTGACGCCTTGTATTTAGGTTGGAAAGTCCGTTGAACAATACCCAATTAGCACTGATATTTGGACTAGAGGAATTTGTTGTTGCTGATACCTGCCGAGCAGCATTGACATCAAAAGTAGTCCCGAAAAAAAAGTCATAGTTGATGTTGGCTGTTACGCTTGGCAGAAAATTCATCAACGACTGAAATTGATTAGATCTTGCTATCAGCTCATTGTTCTTGGCTGTCTTGATAGCAATATTGTTCTGCAACGCTTCTTGGATACAATCATCCAATGTTAGCTCCACTGCATCTTTCTCCTGCCCACGTGATATGGTGGTGAGTAGAATACATCCCGATATGAATACTATTTTCAGCATTCGACTTATTCTGATTGTATTAAGTTTTGAAAAAGGCTGCCATAGACAGCCTCATTCATACTAATTAGACATGCAATTCGATCTAAACTAAGGCGTTGTCCTTAGAGTTAATGTTTTCTGAGACAATCTGACCATCAAACAGGTGGATCACTCTATGGGCATACTCAGCATCTATCGGCGAGTGAGTCACCATGATCACCGTGGTCCCATTTTCGTTAAGTTCAGTGAGCAAGTTCATCACCTCCTGGCCATTGGCCGAATCCAGGTTTCCAGTAGGCTCATCCGCCAATATCAGTTTTGGCTTAGCTACTACAGCTCTGGAGATGGCTACCCGCTGTTGCTGCCCTCCCGATAGCTGCTGAGGAAAGTGGTTCCTGCGATGCATGATTTTCATATGCTCCATTACCTCTTCTACCCGCTTCTTTCGTTCTGCAGAGGAATATTTTAGGTATATCAATGGCAATTCGATGTTTTCGTAAACCGTGAGTTCGTCGATCAGGTTGAAACTTTGGAATACAAATCCAATATTAGCTTTTCTCAAATCGGCCCTTTTTCTCTCAGGATACTGGGAGATCTCTTGATCGGTAAAGTGAAACTCTCCCTCCGATGGATTATCCAACAATCCAATGATGTTGAGCAAGGTAGACTTTCCACAGCCGGAGGGTCCCATAATGGCTACGAATTCTCCTCCTTTTACCTCGAGGTTGACACCCGCTAGCGCTGTAGTTTCGATCTCATCAGTGTAGTAGAACTTTTTCAGCCCTACGGTTTTGATCAATTGCTTTGCGTTTTCCATTGATAATGATTGATTATAAATTATTTAAAAACTAGTCGGTCCTTGTCCTCATACCCTTCGTAGGAAGAGACTACCACACGCTCACCAGGTTGCAAGCCCTCTAACACTTCGTAAAACCTAGGGTTCTGTCGGCCCAATCGGATATCTCTGCGAACAGCTTGTGTGGATGAACCATCCACAACGAATATCCAATTGCCCCCAGTCGTCTGGTAAAAACTTCCTCTGGGAATCTGAATAGCCGTAATCTTCTGGCTGAGTTGTAGTCTCACTTGTAAGGTCTGTCCTCGTCTTATCCCTGTTGGTGGCAGACTGTCGGTAAACTCCATGTCAACAGAAAACAGACCTCCATTGACTTCAGGATAAATTTTCCTGATCCTTAGCCCAAAGTCATCTCCAGCCAGCGGAAAAGTCCCATTTAATCCGTCATATATGCGTGAAATATAGTGCTCATCTATCTGAGCGCGTACCTTGAATCCCTCCAAATCATCAATCTGGCCAATATTCTGACCAGGAGCAATGGATTCGCCTACTTCTACATTTATGGATGATAGCCTGCCGGTGATAGGAGCCCGGATATATAAGTTGTCTAGATTCCCCTTGATCATTTCCAGATTTTCTCGCGTACGTTTCAGGGTCTGTTCCGCCTGACCAATCTGAAGCACAGCATTGAGGGAATCAAAACGATTAGACTCTACCTGTATCTTTCTGCCACTTACAAGTCGGTCATACTCACGCTTCAGGTTGAGGTATTCCTGCTCAGAAATTATCTTATCCTCGTAAAGTGGCTTTCCACGTTCATATGCATCCCTGGCCTGATCGATTTGAAAGTCCAGCTCAATTAAGTTCCGCCGCAATTCAAATTGGTTTCGCTGAAGGCTCAGTTTAGTGTTCTCCAGGTTGTTGACGAGGATAAATCCCTGGGTTTCTTCTCTTACAAAACTTTGAAGCAGGTCATTGTTGGAGAGTTTCAGAATGGTATCCCCTTTTTTAACCAAAATACCACCATCATAATATTTCTTTTCCACTACCCCTCCCACGATAGCATCCAACCTGATCGTCAACTTTGGCATGACTGTCCCGTCTACAGGGATCGTCTCCATGAACTCACCTTCCTTAACGGTAGCGACGTTGATTTTTTCTAATTCTACGTTGAGCCGTGATCCACCTTCTGCAAAGACAAAGCTGTAAAGGACGAAGAGGACGAAAAGCCCACCAACACTCCAAGTTGCTATCTTCTTAATCGTCCATTTTTTCTTTTTAATCTTTCGATCCATCGTTGAAGGCGTAGTTCTCTTATTCGTTAGTTGCTCTGCCAAAAGCCAATTAGAGTGCCATTATTTTTAAGTGACTGATAAACAGATACTTGAATTGTCAGAAAGTGTGATGGTCAAATTAATTTGTACAGAATAGTACAAATAAGTGTTCGATTTCGGTCATAAAAAAAGGTTCAGGTCATTAAAGGCCTGAACCCAAAGGTCAAAAACTCAAAATAAAAGGACTAATAAATTCTTAATCCACAACAACTTCTCGAATATAGTTATAAAATCCACAAATCTGAAATACGTAAAGTACAAATTGGCTCAAAAGCTGAATTCTGACTACTCCAGTGCGGTTTTCTCAGGGAAAGCAATTCTCTAACAATTCCTTCACTAAAAATTAAAGTAATATCTTGAAACATAGTATTCAACTTTAAGTTTAAGTAGTATTACTATCATAAACGAATGTTCAATTACCTTCTGCGTATATGAATACCACATTACAACTCAACCTAAACCCAAATCTGTATCTCAAAGATCCTCAATCGACCGAACTAGGAAAAAAGATTATTGAGAACGCCATCAACTTAATTGACAAAATAGGCTTTGAGGCTTTCACTTTTAAGAAGCTATCCGTATCTATAGACTCAACGGAAGCCTCTATCTACAGATATTTCGAAAACAAACATCGGTTACTTGTCTATCTAATCACCTGGTATTGGACCTGGGTAGAATACAATATTCAATTCGAGACGCACAATATCGCTGACGCGCATGAGCGATTGCTCATTGCACTAAAAATAATCGCGGAAAAAAAAGGGAAAGATCAAAACTTCCCAGATGTCGACGAGCCTGCCCTGCAACGTATTGTTATTGCGGAGTCCGATAAAACCTATTTGACACGGGAGGTTGATGATATCAATAAAGAAGGGCTCTTTCGCGGCTACAAATCTCTTTGTAAGACGATCAGTAGTATTGTGAGCGAGATTAGCCCAGACTTCAAATTTCCGGACGCACTCATCAGTACAAGCCTGGAGGCTTCGCATCAACAAGTATTTTTCGCAAAGCACCTCCCCTCTTTATCGGAACTCCGAGAAGCTGACGACGTGTTTGAAGAGAACTTTCATTTTCTAAAGACACTGGTACTCAACACAATCAGATAGTAACAAGACAAGGTGGATAATCAAAAAATTTTGCAGATCCTGCACGAAAGTGCGCAGTTGCTCAATGTGGATCTAGATAGCTCTGTCCTCAAATCGACAGAGAATCTACTCCGGAAATATGAACTGGATGAGTTGGGAGAGTTTATCCGTGATCTCACTGATATCGGCAACAACAATGGGATTGTATTTATGAAAAAAGAGATTCCCCGCAAGGAATTTGAGCTTTTCATCGAAAACTTCGACTCTCCCATGTTGCTCTTCCTGAGGGATGGAGAAGACATATTTCCTTCTATTATTAACACCAATAGTAAGAAGAGAAAGGATATAACCATCCTTTATCCAAATACCAAAATCAAGGAAGACTTTAAGGGAATTTCAGAAGACCAGATTCTGAGAAACGCTAAAGGAGAGATCATCTTCCTGTCAGTATTCTCCTATCAAAGTGTCGTAGGAAGCGATATGAGCGATAGCGATGAAAACCAAAATTTATCACCAGTTACCCGACTTTTCCGCCTACTAGCAGCAGACAAGAGAGATATTATATACGTATATATCTATGCCGTTATCATAGGTGTCTCCAGTTTAGTGCTACCACTAGGTATTCAAGCTGCGATAGAGCTTATATCCGGGGGAGTGTTCTTTAGCTCCATTTATTTCCTGATTGCTATCATTATTATAGGCGTGCTGGGTGCTGGGATATTGCAAGTTCTGCAGATATCAATTGTGGAGTATTTGCAACGAAGAGTTTTCACTAAGGCAGCTTTCGAGTTTGCATATCGGGTGCCTAGGATCAAAATGGAAGCAGTGCTACACCTTCATTTTCCTGAGTTGATGAACAGGTTTTTTGATGTACTCACGATACAGAAGGGGTTGCCAAAGCTATTGATTGACTTATCTACGGGTATTATTCAAATCCTTTTTGGATTACTTCTACTCTCATTTTATCATCCATTTTTTGTTTTTTTCGGATTGATATTGATCATTATCCTATTCCTGATCTTCTATACCACAGGGCCCAAAGGACTGAAATCCAGTATTATAGAATCAAAATTTAAGTACAAGGCCGTGTATTGGTTGGAGGAGCTAGCTAGAGCGTTGTACAGTTTTAAACTTTCCGGCAGTACGGATCTACCGATCAAAAAGACTGACTATTTTGTTAATAACTACCTGAAAAATCGGAAAAATCACTTTCAAGTACTCATCTCGCAGTACTCCTACGTGCTACTCTTCAAAGCTGTCGTTACCGCAGGACTTCTGATTATAGGAACTGTGCTCGTCGTACAGCGAGAGATTACTTTAGGTCAATTCGTTGCTTCAGAGGTTATTATTATCCTTATTCTCAACTCTGTCGAAAAGATTATCATGTACATGGATGTGGTATACGATATGCTGACAGCGGTTGATAAAATCGCTCATGTGACGGATCTTCCACTAGAAAAAACAGGTGGAATAGATATACCTCTGAATGGCGCTGCTCCGTGTGAAGGATTAGAAATTCAAGCTAGAAATCTTTCTTACTACTATCCAGGCACTAAAAAACCTTCTATTCGCGACATCAATATATCCATCCCCAAGGGTCAGCGAGTATGTATCAGTGGGATAGGTGGATCCGGTAAAACCACCTTGACCAATACCATCGCTGGGATGTATTCAGACTTTGAAGGATCTGTTACTTACAATAAATACTCCTTGAGAGACTTGGACCGGGTTCATCTTCGAGACAGGATTGGTAAAAATGTTTCTACTGACGACATATTCGAAGGCACCATTCTAGAAAATATCCTGGTCGGCAAACCCTTTGCAGATGAAATGCGCGCCATTGAGGCATTAGAAGTAGTAGGTTTACAGGATGTGATCAACTCTCTTCCAGATGGGCTGGATACCACTATGCTTAGTTCGGGCAAGGGCTACTCCGAAACTTTCATTCAAAAACTAATTCTCGCCAGGTGTCTGGCCAAAAAACCTAACGTACTGATTCTCAATGATTTTTTCAACAACTTCCCTAAACACGAAAGATTGCAACTCATCCAAACACTAACAGAGGAGAAGAACCCATGGACACTGATTGTTGTGTCAAATGATCCTCTCATCATGGCTGCATGCGATCGCGTGCTCTATCTTAAAGATGGTACCATTTTCGCTGACGGTAGCTTTGATCAGGTATTAGCTGAAGACGAAATAGTCAAAAATATCAACTAAGAAGATGCTCAATATCTCCAAAGATAATATCGATGATCAACTAGCGGATAAGCAATTGTATTCGCTAAAAACACTTAGGACGCCAAACCTGGGTATCTATCTCGCCAGGGTGTTAGTGGTGCTGACTGTCATCACATTAGTCTCCATGTTCTTGCCTTGGCAGCAAAATATCCGGGGCCAAGGTCGAGTGACTGCGCTCAATCCTGCAAATCGCCCACAAACAGTGGAGTCGGCCATCCCAGGTAGGATTGTAGAATGGTTTGTATTCGAGGGAGACTTTGTCTCTGCTGGTGACACGATTTTGCACTTAGCTGAGGTCAAAGACAAGTTTTTTGACCCGAACCTTTTACAGAGGCTATCCGAGCAGATTGCCGCAAAAGAATCTAGCCTGATCGCCAAACAGCTGAAACGAGATGCGTATAAAAACCAGATCAAAGCGTTGCAAGAATCGCTTGTAGCCAAACTCAACCAGGCTAACAACAAGGTTGCTCAGTCGATATTGAAAGTGCAAAGCGATAGTATTACGTTTGAAGCAGAAAAAATCTCTTTTTCCAATAGTCAAAATATTTTTGATAGAAACAAACTAAGATTCGAATCGGGCAATATCACTCTGACCAAATTTCAAGAGCTAGAAACAAAATTTAATACCAGCAAGGCTAAGGTACTGGAGAGGGAAAATAAATATCTTCAATCTCAAGGTGACCTGGCGATAGCTCGAACAGACCTCTCAGGGATACAGGCAGATTATGCAGAAAAGATTAGTAAAGCAACTTCTGACCTCCAAGCTACATTATCCGAGATCAATGACACCGAAGGCAGCATAGCCAAGATCAAAAATGAATATAGCAATGTCGAGGTACGTCAAGATCAATATTATCTCATAGCACCTCAGAGCGGATATTTAGTGAAAGCATTAAAAGAAGGTCTGGGAGAGACCATCAAGGAAGGCGAAGCGGTAGTCACCATTATGCCAGATAACCCTGACCTGGCTGTGGAAATGTATATCAGGGCAATGGATGTCCCCTTGATTTCCAGGGAGCGATCAGTTCGTATCCAATTTGATGGCTGGCCTGCCTTACAGTTTTCCGGATGGCCTAGCGTTTCTGTGGGTACTTTCGGTGGAGTCGTACAAGTAATTGATAGAGTCAACAATGGTAACGGCATGTTCAGGATTCTGGTAAAACCCGATCCAACCGATGATCCATGGCCCGATCAACTTCGACTCGGATCAGGCATCAAAGGGTGGGTGATGTTAGAAAATGTATACGTTTGGTATGAGATTTGGAGACAGCTCAACGGCTTCCCACCGAGCTTGTACGAAGAACCTGGTCAATCAACTACAAAAAGCGAGTACAACAATTCCTCAAAAAGCGATAAAAAATGAGGATGGTTCTCCTTTTTACGTTTGTCTTAGCACTCCTGGAGCTCAAAAGCCAACCTGACAGTGTTGAGCTGCAAGAAAGTACGCAAACGATCATGAAGCTGGAAGAGTTCATCGCTATCGTACTGGCAAACCACCCAGTAGTCAAACAAGGTGAACTCCAAAATCTGTTTGCAGATGCTGAGCTCAGAACTGCCAAAGGAGGCTTTGATCCAAAAATCACCGCTGCGTACGACTTGAAAAACTTCAAAGAAAAGGAGTATTACAATATGCTGAATGCCACTTTGAAAGTTCCTACGTGGTTTCCGGTGGACCCAAAAATAACTTTTGATAGAAATACAGGTGAGTTTTTGGATGAATCCATCAGTATCCCAAATGAAAACCAAAACAGGCAGTTCAGTGCAGGTCTATCTCTTCCCATAGGAAAAGGACTGTTTATCGATGAACGACGGATGGCTCTACAACAAGCTCGAATATATAGGGACATCACCGAAGCAGAACAGATTAAGATCATCAATAAAATCCTTTTACAATCTATCAAAGACTATCTGGAGTGGAACCTGGCCTATCAGGAAGTCTTGCTACTAGAACAAAGCATTGAGATCGCAAGTGAGCTTTTTGATCGGATCGTTATCGACTTCAATTTTGGTGAAGCGGCAGTAGTCGATACTGTTCAGGCTATGATTACGTATCAGAGCCGCATTGCAGACTACGAACAGGTCAAATTTGATTTTGTTAAATCACGCCTGGCGATGTCGGTCCATATTTGGTCCGAGGACCTGACTCCCCTCGAATTGCAAGAAAGTACCATACCAGATACACTTACGGCATTCGGAGGTATTCCCGATACGGAGACTATTGAGAATATGATTGACTGGGCGCTGATCAACCACCCTGAGATTCAAAAACTCAACGCCAAAATCAATCAACTCGAAGTGGAGAACCGGTGGAATCGTGAAAGCTTAAAACCACAAATTGATCTGAGCTATTCCTTTATAGATGCGCCGCTAACCCCCGTCGGGGAATTTGAATCCCCTTCTTTTAATGACAACTATAAACTGGGCATCGACTTTTCATTCCCTATCTTCCTGAGAAAAGAAAGAGGGAAACTCCAAAAAACAACGCTAAAAATCCAGGAAAACAACCTGGAGGTCAACAGAGCCAAGCAGAATATCAAGAATAGTATCTTGACCAAAAGAGCTGAGA
>JAHCMJ010000194.1 GCA_019192485.1 Cyclobacteriaceae bacterium HetDA_MAG_MS6
ATCGTCAGCTGTCCTTATGTATGCAGGAATTTTATCAAGTCCAGCAAGTTTCGAAGCCTGTAATCGGCGTTCGCCCGATATGAGTTGATAAGAATGCTCGTTTAGTTTGCGTACGGTGATTGGCTGGATAATGCCCTGCACTTTGATAGATTCTGAAAGTTCCTGCAGAGCCTCATGGTTGAAATCTGTCCTGGGCTGAAAGGGATTGACTTCAATGTCTGAAACTTCGATTTCATCTATTGAAGCTTCGCTTGCCGAGCCCGGAGATAAGTTTTTTTCATTTACACTTTCCGAATCATCCAGCAAGGCGCCGAGCCCTCTACCCAGACCGGTTTTTCTCTTCGTCTTCTCTGCCATTCGCTTATGCGGCTTTTACTTGATTCTTTTTGAGGATCTCTCGAGCTAGGTTGAGATAGCTAAGAGCACCTTTGCTTTCGGCATCGTGTGTGATGGCCGGAACACCAAAGCTTGGCGATTCGCTCAGCTTGATATTTCTTGGGATCAAGGTGTCAAATACCATGTTTTTAAAGTGGACCTTTACCTCTTCTACTACCTGATTGGATAGATTCAGGCGCAGGTCATACATAGTCAATAATATGCCTTCTATCTCCAATTCTGGGTTTAGCCGACTTTGGATGATCTTGATTGTGTTGAGCAGTTTGCCCAATCCCTCCAATGCAAAGTACTCACACTGCACAGGCACTACAACGGAATCAGAAGCAGTCAGGGCATTGACGGTGATCAGTCCCAGTGATGGCGAACAATCGACGATAATGAAGTCATAGCTGTCCTTAACCGGAGCTAAGGCAATTCGCATTTTTTCCTCTCGCTTTTCTATATTCACCATTTCGACTTCAGCTCCGACCAGGTCTATATGGGAGGGGAGAATATCCAGATATTTAATATCTGTCTTTAGAATACTACTGGTTGCGTCAGCTCCGTCCACCATGCACTCGTATATGGATACATCAACTTCCTTTGGGTTGAGTCCGACACCGGAGGTAGCATTTGCTTGAGGATCAGCATCTACTATTAGCGTTTTCAGCTCTAGTGCGGCGAGACTTGCTGCAAGATTGATGGCTGTTGTAGTCTTTCCTACTCCTCCTTTTTGATTGGCTACTGCTATTATTTTACCCATTAGTTATTGGAAAAATTATGGTTTTTTGGATTGACGAAATGGACACAAATATATCTAAGATCATCTCATGTTTTCCAGCATTTGGATAAAGAAAAACCCCAACGACGTTGAGGTTTTTTTTATAGCATTAACATTCAGGTAGTTAGCCTACTTGATTTAATTTTTTTAGTCTATTTCTTTTTTTGCTTTTTCTGTGCAGCTTGATTGGCCTTCATAGCATCCTCTAGTCGCTGCTGAAACTTAGACTTCTTCTTATTTGCGTTTTTCTTTTTGTTCTCATCAAGGATAGCCTTGATCTTACTTTCGTCAATAAACTTACGGAACAGTGCGATCTGACCGAACGATACCAGGTTGGTCACGAAATAGTAATAGGACAAACCAGATGGATAGCTGTTGAAAAAGAACAACAGCATGACTGGCATGATGTATTGCATGGTTTTCATCGGACCTTGAACGGAGGTCATCTGGGAGTTGGCCATGGTGTACAGAATGGTGGACCCGGCCATGAGCAGCGTGAAAAGGCTAACGTGGTCTCCGTAAAAGGGGATGTTGAATGGTAGCGTCAGAATACTGTCATAAGTGGATAGGTCGCTTGACCACAAGAAAGATTCAAGTCTAAATTCTATTGCTGCTGGAATGAAATAAAACAGCGAAACGAGGATTGGGAATTGCAGTACGACAGGAATACAGCCGCTCAGTGGATTGATCCCTACTTTACGATAGAGTTCCATTTGCTCAGACTGGGCTTTCTGCATGTCGCCATCGTGCTTCTCCTTAATAGCATCCAGCTCAGGCTTCAACACCCTCATTTTCGCCATAGAGATGTGAGATCGATAGGTGAGAGGAGACAGGAGCAACCTGATGACCAATACCATAACAATAATAATGATCCCATAATTGGGGATAAACCCTTCTAAAAACCTAAAAATAGGTATGATCAGGTATTTATTGACTACAGACAGCACTGACCAGCCCAAATTTATATTTTCAGAGAATGAAGGCGCTACGGCATCCAAGGATTTGTATCGGTTTGGTCCGAAGTAAAACTTGAATAAGGCTTGATTAGCTGCAATATCAGTAAATGGGATCTCCATTTGCATGGTCACATACTTGGAGAAGGCGGTATCAGCCTCGTTGACATCTGAGGTTATGAAGAGTGACTGAAAACTCTTTTTGGCAATGATTGCCGAGGTAAAGAATTTCCGTTTGAACGCTACCCAGTTGATATTGGAACTGAGCGATTTTTCCTCATGCCCTTTAGACGTAGCATCCAGGTAATCCACGTCACCTTCCATGCTGCGATATCTGACAGTAGTTCTATTTCGTGAATCTGTCAGGTCCCTCTCAAGCCTATTCAATTTACTCTTCCAGAAAAAATCGATATTCTTGGCGTCTATGGCTTTTTCAAAGCCTTTAGATTCCATTCTGAATCCAATTTCGTAACCCTCATCAAAGAGTGTATAAATCAAATCAAGAGATTGGTCAGCGGTGATTGCTAGCGAAAATCGCACTTCGGTACTATCACCCAGGTCTTTTTGTGATTGACTGAAATAAAGATCAGCTAAGTTGATACGCCTTGAAAGGTGTTCGAAGTATATATCAATTTCACTATTCTTGGCATCCTTGAGAAGAAGCGGACCTCCATTGTGAGCTTCGAATTCCTTCAGCTCTACGGTTTGAATGCTGCCCCCTTTGTTAGAAAAGTCCACCCTCAGCGTATTGGTCTCAAGAGAGAATGGGCGCTCTTGTCCAGATGCAACGCTGGAAAACAGTCCGTACTTCAACTCTTTCAGCTTGTTGGCTACGGAGTCAGAAGGGGCTTCTATAGCGGCATCTGTCATTGCCGATGGACTAGAGGTAGTATCTACTTCTATGGACGAGGTAGTGCCGTCGACTTCAGGTGTTGGCTGAACCGGGTCAGGTGCGAAGAATGTAAAATACACCGTAAGTAATACCAGCATCAGGATCAATCCTGCAAATTGATTTTTATCCATTAGTTTATGATTCGCTAGTTAATTGTAGTAGATGAAGTTTTGTGTGTCACTGCTGCCCTGATAAACTTAACAAAAAGTGGATGAGGGCTAAGTACTGTGGATTTTAATTCTGGGTGAAACTGTGTCCCAATGAACCATGGGTGATCTTCCAACTCCATGATCTCCACCAGGTCTGAGTCAGGGTTTTTACCCGTAGCCTTAAAGCCTGCATCTTCGAAGGCCTGTAGGTATTTACTGTTAAACTCATATCTATGGCGATGCCTCTCCTTGATCTTAACATGGCCATATACACCATAGGCTTTCGTGCCTTTTTTTATAGAGCAGTCATACGCGCCTAATCTCATGGTGCCACCCATATCCGTAATATTCTTTTGGTCTTCCATGATGTCTATCACAGGATATTTTGTACGTTGGTCCATTTCAGTAGAGTTCGCCTTTTTCATGTTTAGCACATTTCTGGCAAACTCAATGACAGCACATTGCAGGCCAAGGCAAATGCCAAAAAATGGGATTTTTTCCTCACGAGCATATTTTACGGCATGAAGCTTGCCTTCAATTCCACGTTCGCCAAATCCCGGCGCTACCAATATACCATCCAAGCTATCTAGTGTTTTAGCTACATTCTCAGATGTAATCTCTTCAGCATGTATCCAGCTCACCTGGACCTTGCATTCATTTTCAGCTCCGGCATGCACAAAAGCCTCTGCTATGGACTTGTAGGCATCCTTTAGCTCCACATACTTTCCAATCAATCCAATTTTGACATCTTCTGTGGGGTTTTTTAGTTTCCCAAGATATTCTTTCCAATGGTCAATTTTTGGCTCCCTCTTGTACTTGAGCTTGAGCTTGGACAATACGCGCTCATCGAGACGTTCTTTTCTCATCAAGATCGGAACGTCATAGATTGTTTCTGCGTCAAGGGCTTCGATGACGCAGTTTAATGGCACATAGCAGAACAAGGATAATTTTCTTCTCAGATCCTGCGTCAGGGGGTACTCAGATCGGCAGACTAGAATATCTGGTTGAATTCCAGCTTCTAGCAGCTCCTTGACAGAATGCTGGGTTGGCTTGGTTTTGAGTTCTCCGGCGGCCGATAAATAGGGAACGAGTGTCAGGTGAATACTTACAAAATTATTCGGGCCAAGCTCGGGCCTGGCTTGGCGCACTGCTTCAATAAAGGGTAGTGATTCTATATCACCAACACAACCGCCGATTTCTGTTATCACAATGTCATACTTGCCAGTGTCCCCTAGCTTGTAAAAATTATTCTTAATCTCATCAGTAATGTGGGGAACTACCTGAACGGTTTTTCCTAGGAAATCTCCTGCGCGTTCGCGTTGTATGACGTCGTAATATATCCTTCCCGTGGTGACATTGTTATCCTGAGATGTAGGAACATTGAGAAACCTTTCATAATGGCCTAGATCAAGATCTGTTTCAGCGCCATCATCAGTGACATAGCATTCGCCATGTTCGTATGGGTTTAACGTTCCAGGATCTACGTTAATGTAGGGGTCGAATTTTTGGATGGTTACGGATAAACCTCTTGCTTGTAGTAGTTTACCAAGAGATGCTGCGATTATACCTTTACCGAGAGAAGATGTCACACCGCCCGTAACGAAGATATATTTTGCTTTGGCCATTAAAAAAGGAAACCTTATATGTTGTTACGGGATGCAAAACTAGAACTTTCTGCTCGATAAACAGACAGCTTGATCCAATTATCTTGTGGGAACCCTCAAGCTCAAGGTAGCGCCAAAGTAACCGATGGGGTTTAGCTCAAATGCTTCACCAGGCAAAGACACAGGGATGCTGTAGGAATAAGAGACTAGCAAGGACCAATTCCTTTTTTGAAATGAGACCGGGAGGCTAAAGCCATAGTTGAGTAGGCCAAACTCGCTGGAGGAAGAGTACACAAATAGCTCCTCTTCTAGTTGCTGCTGAAGATTCGCAGGCAATTCTCCATTTTCCTCTAGAAAATTAATAAGCGAAATTGTATTTCTTGCTTGCTCATTAGTGATCTCTCCGGCACGTCTTTGCCTTCTGACCAGTGTTCGGTATTGTTCCAATTCCTCAGCCGTAGCGGTACTCAGGTCATACAAGGTATTGATAGCCTCGTCGTCTGTAAAGCGGAAAGACGTGACATCACCATTACCAATGATCATCGAAAAGGTGGGATAGATACGGACCCTGTCAAAAATCCAAAAATTCTTGATGCGAATATCTCCAGAGGTGCTCCAGATGAGTCGGTGGGCGGTGGAGTTGCCAAATAGAAAAGAGTAGTCGAAGCTGGTGTTGAGCCACCTCATATCGTAGCTAACCGAAGCACCTAGTCCATTGGAAAAACTGATCTGCGAGGAATCACTTGCACCAAGGTTATAAAACCATTTTTCGTAGCTCAAAGAATAAGACCATTTGCCGCTGATCAGCCCCATATAACCCACGGTCAGCATAGTGAGATTGTATTTGGGTTCGTTAGCGCTATTCCAAAAACCAGCAAAATCAGCAAACATACCAGAACGATGATAGTATGAAATGCCAGGTGAAAAACCGTGCTGTTCTATCCCAAAGTTACGTCCTGCGCTGAGGATGTTACTGGTATAACCGAATCGGATATTCCATTCAGATGGAGTCTGAGCGGTGGAGGTCAAGAGGCTATCTATCAGGTTGAATATTGAAAATGAGTCGAGCTCAGCTTCCAGTTGAGCCAGTTCAACTGCATAATCAATTTCATCAGTTTGAGCGCTAAGACTAGTCGATAGGCAAATAAATATTGTAACTAAAATACATTTCATCAGGTAGGGTAGGCATGATTAATTGTTTCTTCGTTTGTCCAGGGTAGATTTATTTCGTTCGCGAGATTCCTGTAAACACTGACGTTGTGCCTCTCGCTGGCGGACCCGTTTGATCAGCATTTGCTTGAAGTCGTCTTCCGCTCTGCGCAGACTCAGAAGTTGTCTATTGCTAATGATCCGTAGCAAGCGATTTTGATACTCTCGTTCAAGGTTGAGCTGACGCTCTTTCACTTTCATTCCCAGCTCCAAGAGCTTCTTGTTCTCCTCCTCACTAGCTGTCTTTGGATCAAAACCTTTTCGTCTTTCTCTAAACTCAGATCTAATATCGCGCTGGCGACCCTGAAACTCTTTGTAAATAGGCCAAAACTTTTCGGCCTGTTCCGGAGTCAGATTTAACCGCTCGGTAATCAGTCCGATCCTGGCACTTTCAATTTTTTCTAAAGTTTCCTGACTTTGCCCATAGGTATGCCAATGGGCACAGATGGTCAATATAGATAAAACAACTGCTTTCATATCTGTAACGACTCTTCAATTATATCATATTCTAAATAAATGTCATCAATAGAACCATCATCTAGCTCCAGATTGTCCAAGGCTCCACCTTCGTCTCCTAGCTCCAAGAAGAAGTCATTCTCTCTAGGCAAGAGTTCCTCTTCCGATAGGTCATAGTAAGCCAAGTAGGTCATTATCTCCTCATCAGAGACATCGGCTAAAAACTCCTCGGGAGTATCTTCATGCTTCAGAAAAATGACTGAGATGACTAAAAAAAACATGGCTGCTGCGGAAGCCCAAGCATATCTAGGGATTTGTAATACCCGTGAAGTCCTGGTAGGAGAGGACGTTTTGCTCATGATCTCCGAAGACAAAGTCTCAAAATAACCATCCGGGGTTTTGAAGGGGTGGTTCTTTTTGTCAATATCTTCTAGCTTAATCTTTTTCATTGTCTATTTAGATTCATTTCTATCTTATTGGTTTAATCATCATTCAAAAAATGCTCAATTTTCTTTACAGCATGATGATAGCTCGCCTTGAGTGCACCGACACTAGTCTCTGTGATTTCTGCGATTTCATTAAACTTTAATTCGTCGAAGTATTTCATGTTAAATACAATACGTTGTTTTTCAGGTAGCTTCAAGAGTGCTTTTTGCAACTTTTTCTGAATATCGTCACCATCCATTAAGTGGCCTTCATCAATTTTGTTGGAGAGCTCCTTGCTTACATCATTGATGGGAATGAAGTATTTCCTTTTTTTCTTCTTTAGGAAGTTCAAGCACTCATTAGTAGCGATCCTGTAGATCCAGGTAAATAGCTTGGCATCTTCTCTGAATTTCCCAAGGTTCTTCCATACCTTAACGAATATATCTTGTACGAGATCATTTGCGTCATCATGATCGATTACCATCTTCCTGACATGCCAGTAGATCCTTTCCTGATACTCCTTGCAGAGTAGATTGAATCCATATTCCTGAGTTTCAGGGTTCTTGATTTTCTCAATGATGAATTGATCTTCCAAGGTTTTCTAGTAGGTGAGGCCCTTAGACAGTAAAAATACCTGATAGTTTAACTCAATATATTTTTTTTACTGTAGGAACAACTTTAAATTAAATGTCGTTACATTAAATGTACTTGTAAAACTTAATACTAGATGGGGATAGAGGAAGAAATCAAACAAAGAAAGTTTAAATCTCATTTCAATAAAGCCATTATCAACTTGATCTACACCAATGGATGGATAAATCAGCAGCAGATTCGATTGTTTAAGCCGCATGATTTGACTACGCCACAGTTCAATGTTTTAAGGATATTAAGAGGACAGTATCCAAATCCGTCCACGATCAACCTCCTAATTGATAGAATGCTGGATAAAAACTCGAATGCTTCGAGAATTGTCGATAAGCTTGAAAAAAAGAAGCTGGTTGTCAGAAAGCAATGTCCTGCTGATAGAAGAGCTGTAGATGTTTTTATTTCTGATACGGGACTGGCATTATTGGAAAAGATAGACTTGGAGCTAGATCTATGGGATGATGAAATGCGTAGGTTGACAGAAGAAGAATGTATTTTGCTTAATGAGCTACTTGATAAAATTAGGGAAGGTCCTATAATTCCTGGAGATATTCAATAATACCGGCGCTCTTTCCTTTTGGCCGCACCACCATCATAGGAATATCCGTATCTACTTGTATTAGGCGTTCGGCTTTGCTTCCGATAAAAAGGGCTGTGGTAGCACTGCGACCTTTCGCGCCAATAATAATCATATCAGCTTTCATGGATTTGGCTTTTTTGTAGATATGGGGGATGATATCGTCGTCTTTGTCAAGCGTGTAGAGTGTTTCCATGTCTACGTCCTTTGCTGAGATGCCTTGCGAAAATAGTTTATAGTCTTTTTCAGCATTTCCTTTCATGACTTCGGCGAACTCGCTGAAAGACTTACCAGTATAATGATACCCAGAAGGCACTTGAAAAACATTCTGAACAATGATTTTTGGGTTATTCTCTGACTTTTCGGCAAGATCAAGCGCTTTTTCAAGTGCAAGTTTGGAGTAGTTGGAGAAGTCAATAGGGACTAACACCTTATCGAGTTTCACCTCTATATCTTTAGGGATTACTAATAGAGAGCAACTGGCTCGACGTGCTAATCGATTGATCAAAATTCCGCCTCCCTTTTTCTCATTTTTACGTCCCAGGACAATCAAATCAATTTTTTGCTTCACTGCAAACTTCATGATCTCTTTGGTTGGTTGACCCTGCCTGATCATCAAGTGAACTTTCACCCCTTCGCATGAAAACATGCTATTGACCTTGTTTTCTATGAGTGCTCTACGTTCATTCAGGGCCTTTTCAAGAAGAT
>JAHCMJ010000195.1 GCA_019192485.1 Cyclobacteriaceae bacterium HetDA_MAG_MS6
AACATAAGTACCTCATTGTATCCGGTGATGACCTCAATTGATGTAGAATCAGATGTGGCCACCGTACCGGACTCCTCCGAAAACTTTGTGAATTCCTGGAAGGGCAATTTACTGGTCTGGATAGGAAAGTAAATATCGTCAACCAGTAAAAAAATTTCTTTATCCACTGGAAAGCTGTTTGATTCAAATCTCAGTACATCATACACATTAAACTTGATCTGTCCATTGGCATTTTTTTCCTGAATAATAGTTTGATCCAGGGACTGAAAGGGAGTTCGACGCTCTCTCGGCCAGTGGTAATAGAGCTCAACTCGACGCCTATCAGTACCACGGGCGATATCGCTTTCGTTGATTACCCCTAAGATCGATGTACAACCGCTAATCACAGAAGAGAAAAGAAAGAGAGCCGATAGTCTGGTCATGATATCTGGGATTTGTTCCGTTTCAATTCCTCAAATTTCAAGCCAGAGTAATTCTTATCCGTGTGAAAGAACCTTAGCGGGATTAATAGATGAGACCCGCAAGGTGTGATAAATGACAGTGCTAAATGTAATAATACACGTGATCCCAAGGGATAATCCAATCACATGAGTTGGCCAGTCAATTCGGTACGAAAAATCTTCTAGCCACTTGTTTGACAAAAAATATGCTAACGGAATAGCTACGATGTTGGCGATAAAAATCAATTTCAGAAACTGAATGATGATCAGCCTTATGATATCAAAGCGATGTGTACCAACCACTTTTCTAATGCTTATTTCTTTAGCCAGCTCATGATTGAGCGAAGCCGAAAGCCCGAGCAGTCCGAGAATAGCCACAAAAATGGACAGTGAGGCAAACACCATAAAAAGCTGACCCAACCGACGTTCTGCTTGATAGGTAGTATTGAAGGTATCATTGGCAAACGTGTAAGAAAATGGCACGCTTGGAAAAAGATTACTCCATATTTCTTCCATTCTATCCAGCGCTCTGTCATAATCTGTAGAGCCGATCCGCACGCCCATAAATGCAGTAAACGGCAGATGACAGGAAATGATCATTGGACCGATTTCATTTTTTAGAGATTCGAAATGAAAATCTTTGACGACACCAATGACTTTGCCTTTTCTATTGCCAAATCGCCAGTCAAGGGTCTGGGCAAAAGGATCAGTTGCCCATAGGCTGTCTCTGGCTGCAAAATATGCAAGACAGGCTTCGTTGATCACAAAATGGCTGGAATCTCCGGGCCTAGCTTCATCAAAATCCCGCCCCTCAAGTACTTTGAGCCCCATGGTTTCTACGAAATTGAAATCTGCGAAGAAGGTAACAATGGACATGCTCGAGGCCTGATCGTCGCCCTCAAGGAAGTATCTTGAGCTCCAGTGAGATGAGGTGCCTGGGTAGCTGGAGACGGCAGAAATTTCTTTGAAGAATGGTTCCTGTTCTAATCTGGTCCTAAAGCTTCTGAACTTGGTGCTATTACCCGAGACAAAACCTCCATCATTGAGTACTAAGAGCATTTCCTTTTGGTATCCAAGGTCCTTGCTATTCATGAAATTGACCTGATACCACATGGTGATCGTCGTGATGATCAACACCGATACGCCAGCGATCTGAAATATGGCTAATATTTTTCTAGCCCTGATTTGAACCCTTGATTTGTTACGGGTAGACTGTAATAGACCTATTGGTTTGAAAGATGAGATGACCGCAGCCGGATATAGACCAGCTACGGATCCAATGATTAGTATAGATATAAAAATCACCAGTAGAATACCGGGGTTAGACCAAAGTAGTGCTGAAAGGTCTTTGCCAGCAAGATCCTGGATGGGATTGGCCAGCACATGGACCAATAGCAATGCAAGTATCATGGAAGCCAGAGTGATGAGATAAGATTCGAGCAGAAACTGACGTACTAGTTGGACTTTTTTAGCTCCGTAAACCTTTCGAATTGCCGTGCTTTTTGCTCTTGTAAAGGCTCTTGCTGTGGTCAGGTTGACAAAGTTGATGATGCCAATGATTAGTACTGCTAATGCCACGGCTGCCAATATTTTTAAATGTCCCAAGTTACCTTTAGGCTGGACATCAAACTCTTTGTCTGACTGTAAGTAGATATCCATCAGTGGCTCTGGGACCGGGAAGTATTTACCGGACAACCATTCTCCATGATGCTTATCTAAGAAAGTATTTAGTCTACTTGGCATATCAGCAAGATCTGATCCTTTCTGAATGAGCATATAAGTATAGAGGAAGTGTACAGACCAGTTTTCATAGGCTGATTTGTTTGGATTGAGATCAATTACCCGATCAAATGGTAGCACATAATCAAACTGGAGGTGAGAATTGAGGGGGCACTCTATCACTCCTCCGATTTTGAAAGTTTCAGGGTCGCCAAAGAAGTTGATTTCTATATGCCTACCTAGGGGCTCTTCGTCTCCAAAATACTTTTTTGCCATCGCAGGAGTGACAAGTAGACCATTTGACTGATTAAGCGTGGCTTTGCCATTACCACTCAGCAGAGGAAAACTAAAAACATTGAAGATTGATGTGTCAGCCACGATCCCATTTGACTCCTGTACTATTTTTTCTCCTTGTCGAAAAATACCTCCAATCGTCTGGATCCTCACGATGTCGAGAATTTCGGAGAATTCTTGGATAAGAGGATCACGCCAGGCATAGGGGGTCACCGCAAAAACACGATTTCCACTATGCTCAGCTAGTCTGAAAATTTGCTCCTTCTTATCATGAAATCGGTCATATGACCATTCATGCCAGGTATATAGGGAGATGACCAATGTTGCGAAAAAGGCAATCGCCAATCCAGAAATATTGAGAAATGTGAAAAATCGTTGCCTGTTGATCGCTCGAAGGGCGACGCGTAGATGATTCTTGAGCATTTGTGAAACTTTTTTTTGCAATCAACGAAAAATCAAGAGCGCGGAATGATGAACAGAATGAAATGATGTAAATGAAATGATGAAATTTTTTCAACTATGGAGATAAGACACCTAAAATTACTTGAGGCCGTGGCAGCCGAAGGCAACTTGTCCAAAGTTGTGGACCGCCTCAATGTTTCGGCTTCAGCACTTAGTCATCAACTGAAGGAGGTGGAGCAGGAATTAGGCTTGCCCTTGTTTCATCGTGTCAATAAGAAATTGGTTTTGACAGATGCAGGCAGAATCTTATTAAAGTCTGCCGAAGTAATCCTAGGTGAGTTAAAACATGCCAGTTGTAGTTTGATGGAGCTACGCGAAGGTTATAAAGGCGAGCTCCGTATCAGTACGGAATGTTACACCTGCTATCATTGGTTGCCCGGTGTGATGAAGAGTTTCTCTCAGGAGTTTCCTGGTGTAGAGGTTTCGATTCATCCGGAGTACACTAGAAATCCAATTGCCACCCTAATGAACGGCAAGATCGATGCTGTCATCACCAGCATGCGGGAGGATCACCCTGGATTAGTATATCACGAGCTGTTTCGCGACGAGCAATATGCTGTTGTTGCTAAAGGTCATCCTTGGGAAAGCAAACCCTATGTTGAAGCGGAAGACTTTCGCGACCAAAATGTCATTATTTATCATAAACCAGTGGAAACGGTATCGCTTTTTACTCAACTGCTGATACCGAATAATGTCACCCCTAAGAAGATCACAGAGCTTGAGTTGACAGAGGCACAGATCGAAATGGTAAAAGCTGGCTATGGTGTCAAGGTAATAGCCAAATGGGCGGTAGACCCCTACCTTAAAACTCAACCTATAGTAGCACTACCCATTACTAAAAGTGGCCTGACACGGATATGGTATCTGGTCACCTTGAAGCAGGAGCTTCCAAAGTATTTTGAATCTTTCCGACAGAGCCTGATGAGCCATATGCGGGCGTGAAATACTTTTATTGGGCAAAGAAAAGCTTACAGAAACCCTCCGTGAACTAATCTGTCTTTAAATAGATTGGACAATTAGAGATTGTTGAATTACTTCGCACTTTTAAAAATCAAGCTGTGATGACTCGACCTACGTATTTATTGACTTTACTTTCGTTTTTTTTTCTGATTGATGCTGGCTCTGCGCAATCTCTTGACACCAAGTTTGAAGAGATGATGACGAAGAGCGAAACTTACGAAGTTTACAAAGTGATCAGAATCACCCGCCTCAATGAATTTTGGGGAGAAACTCAGGATTCTTTAATAGCACGAAACACCGAAATCGGCCAATTGACCTCGGATGTAACTGAGCTCCAAGGTAACCTTTCTCGTCAGCAAGAGGCGCTAGCACAGATCAATGCTGAGTTGCAAAGTGTGAAGGCTATTACGGGGAGCATTTCATTCATTGGTATTGATTTTAAGAAATCCACTTACCACCTATTGGTCTGGGGAATTATTATTATCGCCTTGGGTATTTTGGGGTTTGTTTTTTGGATGTATCAAAATAGCCATCTAGTCACACGGAATGCTCAGAAGGAATTGCAAGGTGTATCCTCAGAGTTTGAGAAGTTTCGTGACAAAGCGAGAGAGAAAGAGATCAAGCTCAAACGGGAGCTGCAAACAGCACTCAATGAACTTGAAGACTTAAGAAAAGGAAAGTATACAAGCTAATCTTACAGAGGTATTTTGAATTCCTCTGCAAAAACTTCGATGTTTTTCTTCAGATTGGTGACTACCTGTTTCAGGTCCAATTCAGAATCTTCCATTTCCTTACAACTTAAGTAGAGATTTTGAAGAAAGTCAGTTAGGGCCTGATTTTCACTTTTGCTTCGCTTCAGGTCACCTTGTGCGAGAAACAAAGCTTCCTTGGCATCATCCAGCTCTGCCTCAAGCCTGTCTAACTTTGTGACGTAGTCATCTTTTTCAGGCAAATTCAAGAATAGTCTTTTCGATGATGTCGCAGCAATCATGCAGTTCTTCTTCGCTCATCACCAGTGGCGGAGCGAAGCGAATAATATTACCGTGAGTTGGCTTTGCCAGAAGGCCATTTTCCTTCAATTTCACGCAGATATCCCATGCTGTAGAGCTTTCCGGACTATCATTGATAATGATCGCATTGAGCAACCCTCTACCACGCACCAATGTTACCAGGGCTGACTTGCCAATCAGGACATTCATGCGTTCACGGAATATTTCTCCAAGCTTTCTTGCGTTTTGGGCAAGCCTTTCATCGTTTACTACGTCCAAAGCTGCCATTGCCACACTGTTGGCCAGCGGGTTGCCACCGTATGTAGAGCCATGCGACCCTGGTGTGATGACATCCATGATCTCGTCATCTGCTAATACTGCAGATACTGGATAGGTACCCCCTGAAAGTGCCTTACCTAGTATTAGCAGATCAGGCCGGGTATACGTCTTTCCTCGCTCACAATTACCGGAACAATTGCAATTGCCACATACAGCTAGCAAACTTCCTGTCCGAGCAATACCAGTTTGGATTTCGTCCGCAATAAAAAGCGCGTTGTTTTCCTTGCAAAGTGCGGCTATACCAGGGATAAAACTGGCATTTGGCACTACTACTCCTGCTTCTCCCTGGATAGGCTCTGTAAGTACACCAACGATATCAGGATGATTTGTAAAGACTTCTTTCAGGGCAGCTAGGTCATTGTAAGGGACGCGAATGAAGCCCTCAGTATATGGACCATAGTTTTTTCTTGCTTCGTCATCATTAGAAAAAGATATGATCGTGGTTGTACGCCCGTGGAAGTTCTGATCAAAAACGACGATGACACCCTGATTTTCAGCTACTCCCTTTTTCTCATATCCCCATTTACGGGCGATCTTGATAGCGGTCTCTACCCCTTCCGCACCGGTGTTCATGGGAAGTACCTTATCAAACCCAAAGTATTCTGTCACGTACTGCTCGTACTGACCCAATGTGCTATTATAAAAAGCTCTGGAAGTCAGCGTCAGTGTTTCTGCCTGATCCTTTAAAGCACCAATTATTTTTGGATGGCAGTGCCCTTGATTGACTGCTGAATATGCGGATAAGAAATCATAATAACGATTACCCTCCACATCCCACACATATACGCCCTCGCCCCTAGCAAGGACTACCGGAAGAGGATGGTAGTTGTGAGCACCATATTGGTTCTCCAGGGCCATTAGGTTTTCGCTACTTGTTGTTTCCTTCTCAGAGATCATACCCTTACGTCAAAATTTGCCTTGTCAAAAAAAATATAACAAAGAAGTTAAACTTCAGTTTTCAAAGTTAACATTTTGCGAACTGATTTTTTAAATGAAGGATAAGAAGGTAGGGACTTTTAAGAGGGCAGCTAAGGAAGACTATTATTTTGATGAGAATGGTTTTATGGTCTTCACTGAAAAGTACCACAGAAAGCGTGGTTATTGTTGCAAAAATGGCTGTCGACATTGTCCATATGGATTTTGCAGAAAATAATGACCCAACCTTTGCTAAAGCAAGTAGAATTACGATATTTGCAGTCCGTTTTTTAAAAGCAGGAATTATGTCAAGGATTTGCGATATTACAGGGAAGAGACCAAGAGTAGGAAACAATGTTTCCCATGCCAACAATAAGACCAAGAGGAAATTCTATCCCAATCTACATACTAAGAAATTTTACATTCCTGAGGAGGATAAGTGGGTGACTTTGAAAGTTTCTACTACCGCACTCAGGACAATCAATAAAAAAGGAATAACTTCAGTATTGAAAAAAGCCCGAGCTAACGGCAACGTACTGGTTTAGATTTATTCTTTCGCTTCAGAAAAAATTAATGAAAGTCCGCTTGGTACAGGCGGACTTTTCTATTGGAGGATAGTAACCTTAGTGTAAGTGCCTCAACACCATGTACACTTCTCCTCAAAGAAAACTCATCCCCTTTGATAGATGATTTTTGGCCTACAGTCAAAACCTTCTTTTCCCCTTATACTATTGATCGTACATTGTTGTCCAGAATGATCTTGGAGATATGAAGAAATTTTTGATATTGATTGCATTCTGACAGCGGATCTTGCAGTAGGTCAAGACCTTCCAGACGATTTTTTGTCAAGTGCTTTTCATCAAGATCGTCGCACAAAGGTTAGAGAGAAAATGCCCGATAACTCCGTAGCAGTTTTCTTTTCCAACCCTGTTCGCAATCGTTCTAATGATGTAGACTATGTCTATCACCAAGATCCTGACTTTTACTACCTGACCGGTCACCGGGAGCCACATGCTGTAATGCTCATATTTAAAGAATGGCAAACTGTAGACGGTAAGCAATATGATGAGCTGGTTTTTGTACAGCCGAGGGATGTTATGGCTGAACTTTGGACAGGCCGTAGACTTGGAACAGAGGGAGTCAAGTCTACCTTGCAAATCGATCAGGTTTTCAATAACCATGAGTTTGACAACTTCAATATCGACTTTAGCCAGTTTGATAAAGTATTGTTTTACAATTTTTATGATGACGTTAGAAATACCGCAGTACAAGGAGATCTATACGATTTGATTTCTTGGTTCAAGGAAAAAGCCGGCTACCCTAGCCAAACTGCTATAGATATTGAGGCGCTGGCTCAGAACCTGGATACACAATCACTTGAACAGATTATGCATGATCTTCGTGGTATAAAAACTCCGGAAGAGCTGATCTTGCTGCGAAAGGCAGTCAAGATTTCCGCGATAGGTCAAGTGGAAGTAATGAAAGCTATGCGCCCTGGGATGTCTGAACGCGAGGTTCAGGGTATCCATGAGTTTGTCTTCAAGAAATATCAGGCCGAGTACGAAGGTTACCCCTCGATCGTAGGGGCCGGACACAATGGATGCATTTTGCATTATGTTGATAACTACAAGCCATCTATCGATAGTGAAGAACTTATTTTAATGGATCTAGGAGCCGAATATCACGGCTACACGGCTGATGTCACACGTACTATTCCTATAGACGGGAAGTTTTCTAAGGAAGAAAAAGCTATTTACGACTTGGTATACAAATCACAGGAAGCTGCCATGCAGATGTGTAAACCCGGAGTAACGTTTGATGAGATCACTCTACTATCAAAGGATATCATCAATGAGGGACTGGCAGAGTTGGGAATCATTGAAACTGCCGAAGATCAACACCTGTACTATCCACACGGTCTTTCACATCATATTGGGCTGGATGTACATGACAAAGGCAATAAGGATGAGCTACAACCTAACATGGTGATCACCATCGAGCCTGGAATCTATATACCCGAAGGTAGTGATTGTGATCCCAAATGGTGGAAAATTGCAGTACGGATAGAAGATGACATACTTATTACTGACGGCGGTTTTGAACTACTTTCGGACCTTGCACCTCGTAAAAGCGAAGAGATAGAGAAGCTCATGATGGAAAAAAGTATACTGGATCAGTTTATTTTACCCGATTTGGAAGAGGAATAGGTTGGCTTCTAATTATTTATTTTCTAAATTTGCCCTCCGAAAATTTTAAAGCAAGATGGCTAAGAAAGGAAATCGAGTTCAGGTAATATTGGAATGCACCGAGCATAAAGAGACTGGTATGCCTGGCACTTCCAGGTACATCACTACCAAAAACAGGAAAAATACACCGGAAAGGGTGGAGTTGAAAAAGTACAACCCCATTCTCAGAAAATATACTGTACATAAAGAAATCAAGTAGACCATGGCAAAGAAAGTAGTAGCAACCCTAAAACAGCCTGGTGGTGTAAAATTCGCCAAGGTCATCAAGGCCGTAAAGTCGGAGAAAACAGGATCATACACCTTCAAAGAAGAGATGGTTCCTGAGGGAGAAGTCAAAAACGTTTTGGCTAAGTAAAAGAGATTGTCACAAAAAGACTGAAGCCGGTTGATCCTTCGACCGGCTTT